>CAZPCO010000191.1:0-6748 GCA_964585025.1 uncultured bacterium
GCACTATCGACCTGCTCGAACAGGTTCGTGAACAGCAGAAATTCAATTCGCTGGCTAACGCCATCGATGATCTGAACAGGCGTCAGGAACAGATTGCCTCTGACACCGCCGCCCTCAATGAAAAGATGAAAGATGAGGGCCTGACCGCTGAAGAAGAGGCAAAGTTGAAAGATCTGAAAGATCAGCAGCAGAAGATCAATCAGGAGCTCGAACAATTGCAGAAACAGGCTGAGGAGCTTACTGCAAACCGGAAAAATGAAGATTTCAAACAGAATCCGATGCTCGAGGACGTGAAGAACATCAGAGACCGGATGAAGCAGGAAGATTATCAGAAGCGTGGCGAGGACATCAAGAACGACATGGCGCAGAAGAATCTTGATTCAGCGATGCAGAATCAGCAGAACATGCTGAAGTTTCTCGAAGCTCTCAAAAAGAATGCCGACCAGATATGCCAGCAGTGCAGCGGTGGCCAGGGGCCGCAACTGGATCTGTCGGCCTATATCCGCCGCGCTTTACGGGTTTCCCAGGATCAGGAATATCTGTATCGTGAAATCAGTTCGATGCCTGACCAGTTCATGCGTGGTCAGCAGCCGCAGATCGAGGGTATCATCGACCAGGTTTCGGTTCTGCAGGTGCTGGTGAAACAGCAGGGTAATGAGCTGGAATTTGATCTTGAAAAGCTCGTTAAAAGCAGCTTTTCAGTCGATCCGGCCGTGGTCGAGTCTATCAAAGGAACTCAGACGATGTTTGCAGATATCGTCAAGAACCTTGAAGACCGGGCCTTGAGTATGGCCTGGGAAGACCAGCAGGAAATCATCAGACGTTTCAACCGTCTGGCGGCTGAATTAATGCGGGCACAGGATCAGTCGAACAACGGCGGTTCGTCATCGAATCCGATGGATGCTCTGCAGCAGTTCAAGAATTTGACACGGCGCCAGTTGAGCCTGTATCAGCAGATGATGAAGCGGCAGATGTCGCCACAGAACGGACAATCGATGGAAGAGATGCGACGTATGGCCATGGAACAGCGCCAGATAAGGGAAGCACTCGAAAAGCTGATGCGTGAAAGTCGCCAGCAGATGAACACCATGGGTCGTCTCGATGACGTTATCAATGATATGCAGGATGTCGAAACGAAAATGCTCGACCCGGAAACGCAGAAAAAAGTTGCCGAAAAGCAGAAGTCGATCTATGACCGTATGCTGAAAGCTCAGAAGGCCATCAAGAACCGTGACGAAGAGAGCGAAGAGCGCCAGGCGCGCAAAGCTGCAGAGATAATTCAACAGCAGCCCGACAAACCTCTGGCAGAAACTGGTTCTGATACCCGCGATTTGAGCAGGGATTTCACCGGCGACCTGAAAGAGGAATTTCCATCTTCATATAAACCTCTGTTGAACGACTATTACAAATCCCTGAATATCTACGGGGGTGAAAAATGAAGCCTGTGACTCACCGACACTCGGCCATCAAGGCCTTCGCGAGCGCAGCGAAGCAATCTCTTTTTCTTCTTATAACTCTCTTTGTTTTGTGTTTATCAGGTGTCGATGCGCAACAATATTCGCCCGAAGCCGCCGACATGTATCAGAACGCCATGGGTGCTCTGCGTATGCGGCGATTGAATCTGGCCCGGCAGCAGTTCAGGGAAATTACGGAAAAGTTTCCAGATGATATTCATGCGACTCTGGCAAAACGGCAGATCGCTGCAGTAATGCGTGATCTGAAAGAATTCGAACCGGCGATTGAAGTGCTAAGTGACATTATCAAAAACGATAAGTCGCCCGATAATGTCAGACTGGCGCGTGAAGAGCTGCTAGATCTGCTCTATGAACTGCAGCGTTTCAAACAGGGTATAGACCTGATTGAAGAATGGCGAAAAGCTGCACCTGACGATGTGCTGCTCGGCAGAAATCTGGCAAAATTCTATCTGCAGGCCGGGCGTAAGGACGAAGCCTGGCTTCTTCTCGAAAGGCTGGTTGAAACCGGTGCCGCACCCGACGCGTTTCGTGATCTTCTCGATCTGGCGATCAGATCTGGTGAGGTCGAAAAACTGCTGCAGACACTTGAAGGCCGGCGGACGCGTTATCGCAGCGACGTTTTTGCCGAATATGCTTCTGACTGCTATCTGGCGCTTGGGCGCAAGGATCAGGCGATCTCGGTCATTCTCGAGGTTAAAGATCTGGCGAATTATCTGATGCTGCTGCGCAAGCTGGCCGATCTGCAGATTGAAACCAACGCCATAGAAAGCGCAGTGGGAACTCTCGAGATGATTTTGCGCATTCTACCTGATGAATGGGCAACTTTGCGCAAGATGGGGCATTGCCGTTTCATACAGGGCCGCAAGGATGAAGCGGTGGCAATCTGGCGGCGACCTCAGAATCGGCCATATATGCCGGCCCGCGAGTTTTTTACTGAATTCACTACCGTTCTCATAGAACATCAGTTGTATGACCATGCACTGAAAGCTTTTGAAGAAGCACGCCAGCTGCTGCAGGATGTAACGCTGTTCTCTGAGGAGAAGGCGACCGTTCTCGATGCTCTCGATCAGCACGAAGCAGCTCTTGAAGAATATCTGCATGTACTGGCATCGGGAATATTCAAGCCGGAGATTTTCGAAAAACTGTTTGCAGCAAGAATCGCTGGTTTCTCTCTTGAAACAAGACTTCTTCAGATGCAGTCCGAAGGCAACAACCCGGCCGTGATGCAGGCTCTGCTTGAATTCTATTTCAGGCGCGCCGATCTGGCTGATATTGACAAGGTCGAAGCAATCATAGCGGCTTCTTCGGGTGGATTTGATTATGCATTTTACGAGCGTCTGAAGCAGGAAGCATTGCTGGTTCCGACAAATTTTCATTTCGATCTCGGTGAAAGGGTTATGAAAAAGCGGCAGGCTTCGTCAATCGAACTGATGCTTGCTGATCTGCTGCTGCGCATGGCCAGATATGAAGACAGCTGGCAGGCGAGAGCTTATGAGGCCGGTCGAGCGGTTGCCGGCAGTTCTGAAACTGCAGATGCCGATCTTAAGGCCACCCTGCTGTTTAATCTGGCGAAATTTGCCCTCGAAAAGCGTAACGATCTGAAGGCCTCCCATGCTTTCGTCGATGGAATTCTGCAGACCGGGTTATTGCAGGCTGCCCCGGCTCAGGCGGTTCAGGCGGCTCTTCTCAAGGCCAGACTGTTTGTCTACGAAGAAAATTATGCCGCTGCTGAATCATTGCTGGCTGAAATGGCAAAAAAGCTGAGTAGTCCGGATTTTACAATGCTGGAAATGGGCGGCGGATTTCAGCAGGATGGATTGAGCCAGTGCCAGCTTGAAACAGCAAGGCTGGCAATGCATCAGGGTGATTTTCAGAAAGCGTTGACCGAACTGAAAAAGATCGTTGAAGATACTTCCGAGGGTGACTATGTTAATGACGGTCTGGACATGGCGCTGTTCATCACCCGCCGTTCGATAGGCGACTTCGATCTGCTGAAACGCTCTCTCAAGGCCGAGCGGCTGACATTTGCCGGAAGAAACGAAGAGGCTGCCATTGAACTTCAGGCTGCTATTGCCGCAAATGCTTCCGCGACTTCTCTGGTCAATGAAATGCGCGCTGATTTGCTGCTTCTTAAAAGAAATGCCAGCGATTCCGCCGCGCTGATCGAAGAAATAAAGACTTATGCGGCCGAGCATCCGGGCAGTTATAAAACTGCCGACCTGCTCGAACTGCGCATCAATCTGCTCGAAAAGACGGGCGCGCCCGGGGCTGAAATAAAAGAAAGCCTGCAGAGCTTTGTTGAATCGTTTCCTTCAGACTTGCGAAGCGGCAGATATCGCCGGATGATCGCCGGTATGAGTGGTGAAATGGGGGGCGGCAAATGAAAAAAAACATTCTTATGCTTCTGCTGGTATTTGCGTTTTTTGCAACGGCTGGTGCTGACGCGCAACGCATTCTCATTCCTATGGATGACTCGCAGTCTGATCATCTGCGCAGTTATGGAGTGACTTACTGGGTCCTCGACAAGACCGGCACCGACGTTGAATGGCTGCTGAACTATCGTGGCGGCTCGTTTCTGACTGAAGATCTTCCGGAAATCAGGGAAAGGGCCCGCAGCGTCGGGGTCACAATCGAGCCGATCCCGGCGGCTCAGGTTAATCAGATTTACGCGCAGATCGAAGAAGAGAATATGGAAAAGGTTCTGCTGGAAAAAGCGCCGAAAGTGGCGGTGTATTCCCCTGACTATGCCGAACCCTGGGACGACGCGGTGACTCTGGTGTTGAATTATGCACAGATTCCATTCGAGGCCTTCTATGACACCCAGGTTCTCAGTGGCGAAATAAGCAAATACGACTGGGTGCATCTGCATCATGAAGATTTCAGCGGGCAGTTCGGCAAATTTTACGGTTCGTTCAGGTTCGTCGACTGGTATCGCAAACAGGTGACCAGGGCGCAGATGGAAGCTCAAAAAGCCGGCTTTAAAAAGGTAAGCGAGATGAAGCTCGCTGTGGCACGCGGGATTAAAAAATTCGTGCTCGATGGTGGTTTTCTGTTCGCGATGTGTTCGGCCGCTGACTCTCTAGATATCGCTCTGGCAGCGAATGGTGTTGATATCATCAGTCGTGAAATCGACGGTGACGACGCTGACCCGCTGGCCCAGAGCAAGCTCGATTACGAACAGTGCCTGGCTTTCAAGGATTTCAAGATCATTATTGACCCGATGGTTTATGAATTCTCCGATATCGATGTTTCAAACAATTACAACGGCGATGCCGGCACCATGAGATTATTCGAGTTTGCCGCCAAGGTTGACCCGATCCCTACGATGCTGACGCAGAATCATCGCAATGTCATCGAGGGATTCTTCGGCCAGACAACTGCATTTCGCAAGTCGCTGCTCAAGCCATCGGTGGTGGTGATGGGCGATAACAATGACGGTGTTTCGGTAAAATACATACGTGGTGACCTGGGTAAGGGCTTTTTTACCTTTTATGGCGGTCATGATCCGGCCGACACCAGTCATATTGTCGGCGAAGGGCCTACCAGACTTGAATTGCACAAAAACAGCCCGGGTTACCGACTGATTCTCAACAATATTCTTTTTCCTGCCGCCAGGAAAAAGGAAAGAAAAACCTGACAGGGCATGATTTCTTTATTCTTACATTTGCTGGTGCTTTCTTATGGTACCGTCAATTTTTGCGGCACCTTGAAGTTCATGCCGCTGGCTTCGGTTGCTCTCTGGGTGTATTTGACGCTGCTGATGCTGACCCGGTGGCTTCCCGATCATGTCGACGGGGAAATTGCTGCCGGTCGGGTGCCTTCATTCATCGGCACCCAGGAAAAACTTCTCTGGGGAATAGTGCTCTGGGTATTGTTGCTGCAGGCGGTTGCCAGCCCCGCGGCTTTGATGCTGCCCGCCTGGGTAGACAGCCTGCCGCAGATTCTGCCGATGCTGATTTCGCTTTCTCTCTATCTGGCGCTTGCCCGGCCGGTGATGTTCGAGATGTATCGCTGGTTCAGGCCGATTCTCGACCCTAAACAGAGCAGCAGCGATTTTTTCAGAGCCAGAATGACGGTGCCGATTCTCTTTTTTCCGCCGATCATGTTCTGGATGCTGATTGAAGACCTGAATGGCAGCGGTATGCAGGCGATGGTGGAAATCAAGCTCATGGCCCTGGCACCGCTGTTTTTTGTCGGTCTGTATCTGATTTCGCCGCAGCTTTTCAACTGGGCCTGGCGGGCAGAAGATAATGAAGACCCTTCACTCGATGCCGCGATAAAAAAGGTTTCACAGGCAGCCGAAACGCCGGTTTCCGGCATCAAAATCTGGGACACTTTCAACGAGCCGGTGCCGAATGCTGCCGTTGCCGGGCTTTCGGCGCGTTACCGGTTTGTTTACATTACCCGTTATCTTCTGGGTATTTTTTCTGCCGGGCAGGTTGAAGGTGTCGTTGCCCACGAACTTGGGCACCTGCGCCTCGGCCATGTCGCAACCTATATGCTCTATTCGATCAATCTGATCCTGATTTCGGTTTTCTGCAAACTTGGCATTATGGTGTGGCTGCCGGATTATTACTCAGAATCGACATTGGCTTCAATTCTTGAAATGCTGGTATTTCTGGGGATTTTTGCGGTAACATTCACGGCCCTGGCAAGATACAGCGAGTACCAGGCCGATGCTTTTGCGGCAGCGGCGACGAATCCGCAGGTATTTGCATCAGGTCTCGAAACCCTCAATGAAATGCTTCTGCCGCCGCCGGCGATAATTCCACAATGGTTGCTGACACATCCGAAGATTCAGGATAGAATAGACCGGGTTCGTCATGGCAACGGCAGCAGAATCACCGACCTGTTGAAGCAGGCCCGGCGGGTGAGACTGCTGTTGCTGGTTTCGGGGTTTGTTCTGATGCTGGCGGCACTGGCTCCAGCGGGCGAGGCGTTGAAAATTTCCGGCATCTATGAAGCAGTTCAGGCAGGAAACTGCAGACTCGCCGTGAGTCGATACAATTCCCTGCCTGAGTGGCTGAAAACGCATCCCATGGTGCTTCAGGAGGTCGGGAAACTGGCAGTCGGCAGCGGCAGCCCGTTGCTGGCCATGGCAGTCGCTGCTGAAGCAACTCTGGGAATGCGGCTGCTTCCGGTGTCAGAGATACTTCATCATACGGGTGCGCCAGAAGTTGCTTTTGACTTCAAGGTCATGCAGCTTGTTCTGAAGTCGCTTGACCTCTGGTGAATTCATGGCGTATCCCTGTTGAAGAAGCTTTTCGATCATG
>CAZPCO010000192.1:0-6739 GCA_964585025.1 uncultured bacterium
GTAAGTTCCATACGGTCAAAATCAGGTTTGAACTTCAGACCGATGCTTCTCTGAATACGCTCGGCGGTCATCGCAAAACTTGTCGAACCGGTTATCGTTATTGCGGTCTGCAGTCTGAAATCGCTGACGAACGGACTGCTGGCAATCACCGAAGCCGAACCTGATGCGATAAAATGAAGATTGTCGAGGGTTGCCGAAAGGCCGTCAAGACTAACCTGGCCATTATCGAAGGTTGCAGCACCATCGAGGCTTAAACAATCGAGCGGATTGCCCCTGTCGACTATCTTTGCCCCGGAAAGATCGATGGTTACAGCACTGGTTCGCCAGTCTTCAAACGAAGCAAAACGTGAAGACACGGTCATAGGCCCGATAAGGTCGACCCGCCCAAGATATGTATCTATCTTCCTTCTCAGGGAATCAGGCAACAGCTTCAAAGGCAGAATATCGATGGCGCTTCCTGAAGCCAGCAGCCCGGCCATGAAACTGAAGTCGGAATATCTGATCTGCTTCCCTGACAATTGCCTCCGGAAGGTGATTTCAGCCCGACCCGCATTTCGCTCGACCCGTCCGTCGAACTGATGCAAACCAGGAGCTATTCTTGTATAGCTTGCGGCTGCCGCAAGCTGTTCGCCGCCTACTGCCGAATTCAAAGCCGAATATATTCTTGCTTCATCGGCAAAATCTATAAAGCCGCTGATCGATGCAGTATGACTGGCCAATTCAACGATCAGGCGTTCCATTCGGGCGCGTCGACCTGTTGCTGCCAGAGTTGCCGATAAAGATCTGACCGGAGGAACATAGGGAAGAGACACGCTCAGGCTGCCAACTTCAAGACTCACTCCGGCGTCGTAAAGCGGCTTATCGGCAGCACATGCAATTTTAGCCAGTATTGAACCGCTCAATTTGTTCTCCCCAGCGAGAATTCCTGAGGTGAGATCGCTCAGCTCAGCCACATGCACGATTCCGGTTAATCCTCGGATCTTTTCCGGGAGATTGACAGGGGCACGCGCCCATACCCATTCCAGGTTCAGGCGATCGCGCTGGCGCCCATCGAAAAAGTTGATTCGTCGACCGGCTTGCCCCAGATTCTCTATGGCAAGATTGAAACTCTGATTCAGGGCATCGAAGCTGACTGTAAAATTGCCGTTGTCTTTCATGGTCGTTACCTGAAATTTGAGCCAATCAGCCTTTTCGGGTAGAGAAATCCTGAGAAGGTGTGTATTGAAAGTCTTTGCCGGGTGTTTTCGCAGTGATATATCGACCCCGCCAACCTGCCAGGTGGCAGAAGGCAGTCTAATCAGTCTGGCCGCAAATTCGTCTTTGATGAGTTGATGCGGTGCCGGCACCAGAACCGAGAGATTGCGAATCTGAATATCTTCAAGATACTGGTCAGCCAGCACCTGAGCTTTGTCACGCTTCTGCCAGACATTTTCTTCAGCGTTGTTTTCCAACGACCCGGTAGCAGGAACGGCTGAACTGGCGGTCTGGTCAAAAGAATCGGCAGAAAAATCCCAGTTTCCACGCCCGTTGTAATTTCGCCTGACAGTCAAAATCGGACTGTCAACCATAAGCTTCTGTAGAACCAGTCGACCAAAAAGTATGTCTGACAGCGAATACTTGAGCGACACTTTAGGTACGGTCAGCAGAGTTGCACCAGTTTCAAAATGCGGATTCTGAACAAGAATGTTCTCAAGATCTACACCCTTCAACAGATTGCCGGAAAATTTGCCGACAACCAGCTTGAATCTACCCCTGGTAAGATTTGGAATGATACCCTGCTTTATGTGCCCTTCAATCAGATCCGAGTTGAGTCTGAAAAAATTAAAAAAGAATACTGAGGCAATAATGAAGAAACATATTGCGGCCAGCCTCAAAAGACGCCGCAACCATCTTCGGAAAAGGCGACGACGCCCGCCGCCCTCCTGATGCTGCTGGCGGCGTTTTTCCAACTCCTGCGCCAGGCTCTCAAGCCTCTGGGAATTCTGATCTTCCATTAGAGAAATTCTACCATATAATCAACAAAAATCTATTTTTATGTACCCCGGCATGCCAATGCAATATTCGTTGAACTCTTATCTCAATTTCACCGGCAGGAAACAATTCCGGCAATCGCTTCACGCTGTAAACTGACACCCGGTCGCCTGTCAGCGGCAAACTTGATTTTTATAGCCGTTCCGGCTAGACTATGCCCCATGTTCAAACCTGACCAGCTTATTGGCAGACACTACAAGGTGCTGTCGCAACTCGGTGCCGGAGGCATGGGCGCCGTATATCGCGCCCTAGACATCAATCTGGGCCGTGAAGTTGCGATCAAGTTTCTTCTTGCTGAAATCGCCAAAGAAGAAGAAGTCGTTAAACGCTTTCTCAACGAAGGCCGGGTCATAGCGACTATCAACCACCCCGCAGTAATAAGTGTCTATGCATCAGATGTCGAAGAAGAAACCGGCATGCCTTTTCTGGTCATGGAATTCGTCGACGGCAAGAACCTGGCCAACTACAAAGAGATACTGGGCAAAGAGCCGGTTGCCCTGATCAATCATTTCATTCAGCTCTTCAGCGGAATTCACGCCTGCCATCAAAAGGGCATTATCCATCGAGATCTGAAGCCTGAAAACGTGCTGATCAACAAAGAAGGTCAGCTGAAAATTCTCGACTTCGGCATCGCAAAATCGGCTACCCGCCAGACGCGCACCGGCATTGCGATGGGTACACCCCATTACATGTCGCCAGAACAATGCCTTGGCAAGCAGGACATAACCAGCAAAACCGACGTCTATGCCGCCGGGATCATGCTCTATGAAATGCTGCTCGGAAAACCGCCGTTCAATCTCGACGGTCATGCCGATGACCCTGCCCTGGCTATAGCTCTGATGCATCTCAATGCCAACCCTGATTTTTCCGGTTTCGAAAAACTGCCGGAAGGAGCCAGCTTCAAGGCCCTGATAGAGCGGATGCTGGCCAAAAAACCAGAAGCCCGCCCTGAAATACCAGAAATCCTTGAAAGCCTAAAACAGATCCTCAATCGCCTGAGAAATACTCAAAGTGATTCCCCAGACACCACCACTCCAGAAAATGCCGCCAATTTGATTGGCGAGATTTATCAGATTCAGAAAGAAATCGGCAGCGGCGGCATGGGAAAGGTTTATCGTGCCCTCGATACCTCGCTGAACCGAATTGTAGCCATAAAGGTTCTGCATGCTCAGACCACCGACAATCACAGTCTGGTCGACAGGTTCATTCAGGAAGGGCAGACCCTGGCAACGGTCGGCCACCGCAACGTTATGGGCATCTATGCTTCGGCACGCGACAAAACGTCGAAGCGACCGTTCCTGGTAATGGAATACATAGAAGGCAAGCCTCTTTCACAATTGAAAGATGCAATTCAGAAGGACTGCCGGCAATCGGTGCCGATAATGATGCAGCTGGCCGAAGGTATTTCTGCCTGTCATGAAAAGGGCATCATTCATCGTGATCTTAAACCTTCCAACATCATCATTACCCCTGAAGGCATAGTCAAGATTCTCGATTTCGGCATTGCCAAGACTCAGACGCACCTGACTAAAACCGGCATGACCATGGGAACTCCAGAATATATGTCTCCCGAACAATGTACCGGCAGCAAAAATATCTCTGGCAAGTCCGATATCTACTCGCTTGGCATCATCTTCTGGGAGCTCATTTTCGGCTCAGTTCCATACAAGGCTGAAGATTCCCAGAATCCGGAACTTTCGATCGCCCTGAAACACATCGAGGGAACCTTGCCGGCACAGGTCGCAATTCCAGATGTAACCCTCATACCGATTATCGGCCTGGTTAGAAAAATGCTCGACAAGGACCCGGCGGCTCGCCCGGAAGAACCGGTGATCATCGACACCCTCGAAACCTACCTGCTTGAACATGCACCGGAGAATGCCTCCCGCTCGATTACCGGTCGCCGTTCTGCTTCAAAATCCGGAATATCTTCTCTGTCAGGCCTGGTCCAGAAAGCTGAAAATCCTTCTTCAGCCTACAGGAAAGTCGCTGCAGTCATTGCTGTTCTGGCTATCGGAGGGAGCATAGCTGCCTGGAAATACGGTCTTTTGAGCTCTATTGCTCCCAAAGATCGAGAAAACGCCATCAATGCCATGATCAGAAACGGCAATTATACAGATGCCAGGCAGAGTATCGATGAGTTTTCCATGACCCCTGAAGGCCGCGACAAAGTACAACCGCTGAAAGTTGCCCTGAGCCAGGCCCTGTTAACCAGTTCCGGCGAAGCAGAAACAGCTCTCGATTATCAGAAAGCCATCGACCTCTGCGGTCAGGCCATTGCCCTCGATCCGGGCAACCCGCGAGGCACGCTGACCCTGGCGCGCCTGCAGCAGGAAAAGGAAAAATACGACCGCCAGAAAGAAAAGATCGAAAACCTCAACCGCCGGGCTCTGGTTCTTCTTGAAAAGGCAGAACCGGCCTCAGGAACCGAAGAACTGGCCGGAATAATGAATGAACTGACCGCCATGGGCATGGCCAGCACCAGCGCAGAAATAGCGACCACCTGGAAAACCAGATTCTTCAATCTTGGCGAAGTCACCCTCAACGACAATCCCCAGCGATCTCTGGCGTATTTCAACGATCTGCGCAGGTATTTCCCTGATGATGCCAAAAACAATGAACTGATCGAAAAGGCGGCCAGTCAAACCAGGCTTCTTGAAGAGCAGCTCGCGCAGACAACGATGCTGAATACTCTCAAAACTGCACTCGATGCAGCCATTACCAGCTACGTTCCCGGGCAGAACCCCGATATGTTGTTGCAGCAGATCAAAAAGGTGCAACAGCTCGGCGACAATCAGTCAGCCGACCAGTTCAGCCGCAAACTTGCAGACAAAATTTCCGGTGAAGCGGAAACTATGATCGTAAACGATCCAAATAAGGCCATCGAGCTCTTTGAAATCGCAAAAAAAATCTGCCCTGATATTACCGGAATCGATACCAAGATCAGACTTGCCGAAGAAAGCCTGAAGACTCTGCAATCTCATGAAGAACTGAAAAAGGAACAGGAAAATCTGTCAAATCAGATTCTCGAAGCCATCGCAAATCTGCGCCCTCCGGCAGCTGTCGACCAGGCCATTGAGCTGATCAACAAACTTGGCAATCTGCCCGGAGGCAAAGAGACAGCTGATAAGCACCGGGAAACCCTGTATCAGAAATATTTCGCCTTCCTTTCCGAACAACTGGAAAAGAGCCCACCAACCGCTGAGCAGGTGGTAAAAATCTGTCTGCAGATCAAACCTGATGCCCAGGGTCTGACCGAAGTGGAAAACCGGATCAGACAAAAAATAGCTGAAGAAGAAACCCGGAAAGCAGCTGAAGTCGAGAAGGCTCAACAACAGAAGCACGAGAAAGCCAAGAGCGATATCTTTGCTTCGATCAAGAAAGCCAGACTTCCAGATGAAGTCAAAAGCATCAGAAAGGCTATCAAAGCTCTTGAAACGGACTTTGCCGACAGCGAAAACGCTGGCAAACTCGAGCAGCATCTTCTTTCGAGATGTCGTGACGAGCTGAAAAAGCTTGAGCAATCAGCCCCTGACAAGGCCCTGACTCTTATCGCCGGCCTGAAAGCCTCTTTGTCAGACCATACAGAATTTGTTAAGGAGATTGCTGCCAAAGAAGCCTCTTTGAATGAAAAGGCCGAAAAGGCAAGAATCGAAGCCGAAGAAAAAGCAAAAGCCGAAGCAGAAGCTCAGGCACAGGCCAAATTGGCAGCTGAAGAAAAGGCGAAAATCGAAGCTGAACAGAAAGCAAAAGATGAAGCTGCCGCCAAAGTAAGGGCAGAAGAAGAAGCCAGGATCAAGGCTGAAGAAGAGGCAAAAGCGCAGGCTGATGCCAAAGCCAAAGCAGCAGAAGAAGAAAAGGCCAGGCTTCTTGCCGAACAGAAAGCCAAGGAAGATGCCGAAGCAAAAGCCAGAGCTGAGGCTGAAGCTAAAGCAGCCAAAGAACTGACAGTCGGCCCTTCCGGAAATTATAAAAGCATCGCCGAAGCGGTCAAGGCCGCCAAAGATGGTGCCAGCATCACTGTTCAACCTGGAACCTACAATGAAACCGTAACGGTCAATGCAGACATCACAATCAAAGGCACGGCCGCTTCAGCATGCACCTTGACAGCAAAAAACGGTGCTACGCTGACACTTGGCTCTAACTGCAAAATCAGCGGCCTGACAATTTCCAACAGTTCTTCTTCAACCGCACCGACAATAAAGATCAACAGCGGCTCTCCGACAATAAGTAACTGTATTCTTGCCAACAGCACTCCTTCAAGCGCACCCAATTTCGTTGCTGCCATAGAGGTTTCCGGGGGCAGTCCAACAATCAGCAACAATCAGATCACCGGCTCGAAGGGCATGGGTATAACTGTATTCGGTGGTAATCCATCAATTTCGGGTAACACGATCACTGGCTGTTCTATTTACGGTCTCTGGTTCAGTGGCAACACCAGTGCCCGGGTGCAGCAGAACACCATAAAAAACAGCGGCAAATCGGGTGTTGGTATTAAAGCTGGTGCTGCGCCTGCTATAATCAATAATACCATACAGGGCAACGGCGAAAACGGTATGCTGATCTATGCCGACGGTGCCGGCAAAATTGACAACAATCGCATCAGTGACAATAATCTCTGTGGTATCGAAGTCTGGGATGCAAAGCCACAGTCGGTCAACGGAAATACTTTCGAAAACAATCGCAAGGACGCTCTATATATTAGAGG
>CAZPCO010000193.1:0-6733 GCA_964585025.1 uncultured bacterium
GCTCGAGCGAAGAGGCCGGGCGGTTTTATCTGCTCAGTTCAATGGCCTTTATCGCTTCGCAAATCGCTGATCTGGGAATTTCACGCGCCATGCCGGTGCTCTTCGCCGATGATGATGCCAGATCGCACCCGCTGTTGCCTGAAACTGGCATTCTGAGATGGCTGAGCGGCGCGGTTCTTGGTCTGTTGCTGCTGTTGTTCGAACATCTGGGCGCGGTTTCCTGGGAATGGTGGTCGGGCGGTCTGCTGATGCTGATTTTTTGCGTCGGTAGAGTAATTCTCCTCGGCAACCAGGGTTATTGCCATGCCCGCCAGCAATATGCGCTGCTGTTGCGCGGTGCTTTGATTCATGTGATGACGGCCACGGTTACCCTCGCACTGGCGGCATACTACGGTAAGTTTGGTGCTGAAGCGGCGCTTGCTGCTCTGACGGCCGGAGTCTGGTCAGAAATGCTGGTTATCGACAGTCGCGCCGCTCATCCTTTGCGCAAACAGAAATACGACTGGTACGGCGCCCTGCAGATGGTTCGGCCATACGCTTCCGTCGGGTTGTTCACTGCAATCAACAACCGCATCGAATCTGTCGTTGCCGGGCGCTTTCTTGACCCGGTGAGCCTTGGAATTTTCGGCACCCTCGATTCGGCCTTCAAAATGGCTATCTGGCCTTCATTTGTCAGTGCTCAGGCTGTTTATCCGGCAGTCCGTGATGCGGTGGCTTCAGGCGACCGGGCACAACTGCGCCGGCATACCATGCGACACTTCGTAGCCAGTGGGGTGATATGCCTGGCAGTGATGATCGTCACTGGAATTTACTGGTTTGTCAAAATGTCTGCAGATCTGCGCCTGACGATTGCAGCATCGTTGCTGTGGTTTTCTCTCTGGATTTCAGTGCCGGCCGCCTTCATGATTCCACTCTATTATAGTTTCAGGCTTGAAGAAAGGTTTTCACGCCTGACATTCCTCACGACATTGTTTCGCTGCGTAGTTTCGGTTGTGCTCGCAATCAATTTCGGCTATATCGGCCTGTGTGCCAATCATGCTGTCGTATCGCTGATTGCGCTGACAGTGTTCTGGTTGGGGCTGAAGGGATCCTTCGTCAGGGCAGAAGACCCCTCGGGCCGATGTGAATGACCAGCACTACCGCAATGGCCCACAAAAAAACGCTCAGCTGCAATGGCCGGTCGTTCAGAACAACCTCGGCCGGGTTTTCCCCGAGCTCCTGAATGTGAATCAGATACAGATAACGCATGATGCCGTAAATGACCATCGGTACCGTGTAGATCAGCTTGTCACTGCCGAATTTGGCAATGGTTTCAGCGCTGACGGTGTAAAAAGTATAGGTGGTGATCGCGGTGGCGGCAAGTATTGAAGTCATCTGGTCAATATACTCCAGCGAATAGGAAGACAGTATCTTGCGGTGCCGCACTGCTTCTTCACTGTAAGTGGCGATTTCCTGACGTCGTTTCGCCAGCCCGAGAAACATGGCCAGCATCAGAGTCGACAGCAGCAGCCAGTGTGAAATGTAAATGTCGGGTTCGAGACTTTTCAGAGCGCCGACGCCTGCAGTTGCCCGCAATACAAAACCGATCGCGATACACATGACATCGAGAATGACCATGTTTTTCAACTTGAAGCTGTAGGCGAGATTTAGCATGAAATAGGTCAAAGCCAGAGCGAAAAACATCGGCGAAAGCTGCCAGGCAGACGCCAGACTTGCCAGAAGAATTACCAGCAGCGCTCCTTTGGCTTCAGTAACCGACAAAGCTCCTGAGGCAATAGGTCGTAGACATTTCTGCGGGTGCAGCCGGTCTTTTTCAAGGTCGGCAAGATCGTTGAGCAGGTAAACGCTGCCTGACAGGCCACAGAAGGTGAAAAAACCGGCAATTGCATGCAGCCAGGCCGGCAGCGAAAACAACAGCCCTTTCTCCGAAAAAAGAAGGGCCGCGAACAAAATCAGGTTCTTCGTCCACTGCTTCGGACGCAGACTCGAAAAAACCGGTGCTATCATCGACTTTCCTGTTACTCGTTATTTGTGCCGATTCTATCAGCTGTCGCTCTTTCTGTAAAGAATTCCCTGCCGTGCAGCAGCAAATTTCAAAATGCATCGATTAACTCCAGACTGCCTTGCGTTGACAACCATGCGAAGCAGGGCAATTCATTGTCGATCTGGCGATTCAATTACGACTACGACAACGACTACGACCAAATTGCCTGCAAATGATAAATGTGTAAAAAAGCTTTGCGTTTGTCCATCTTCCCGTGCCGATACGAAATATTGTACCGAAAACAGGGTTTATGTTAAAATCGCAGTGAACCGGCTAACAACAATGCAAACACCCAATAATGAAATCATCCTGCTGAATCTGCCTGCCGACTGCAATGCCACCCGGCCGTGCTACAATCGTTTTCCTGGCCGGCCGGCTCCGTTGGGGCTTTTTTGCCTTGCTGCCACCGCGCCGCAACAGATTTTGGTCGTCGAAGCCCAGAATTCCCCCGCCATGATCGATGCTCTGACCGGTCTGACCGGTGTCAGGGCCGTGATCTGCCAGGCATCCGATAAGGCCGACCCCGAGCGTCTGCAACAGTTTGGCTCGAGAATACGGGCAACTCTGCCCGGGGTTATGCTCGGCATCAATACCGAAAACTCCGAGACACCTGCCGGTTTCGATTTCTCCGTCAAAGGCACCGGCAAAGCGATTGTGCTGCGTATTCTGCGCGGTGACCGGCCCTCAGGGTTCGTCGACTGCAGCTGTGAAGACGCCGCTTCGCCTCTGACAGTGCCGGAAGATCCGTTTTTTGACTGCGGCTATGAGATCCTTCCTGAAAAGTGGCTTTACGCTTCCACTCTCGAAATCGCCCAGCCATGGCTTGGTCTTCAAGACCGCAGCATCACCCGCAGAACCTGGCCTGGCCTCGACTGGGTTGCCGGTTTAATTTCCTGGTTGAAAAAATCAGGCTTTGCCGCGTTTCATTTTTGTCCGTCGGGTCTGACTGCCGATGATCTGCACGAACTGCGCTCGCTGATGCTGAATCAGAAAGCCAGATTTGCCGTTTCCTTTACTGCCGACGCTTCGGTAAATATCAGGCAGATCGGCTGGCCATTGCTGCAGGTATGGCTGTATCAGACCGGGGAAATTCCCCTCGCAACTCTTGAGCATCACCTGCAGCACATTCATGATGCCGGTTTTCTGGCTGGACTGCAGATCGACCGCACCTGGACAGCAATCGATGGTTCAGCTTCTCTGCTGAGCCAGATCGACAGGTTGGCCTTCAGTGACGAGTCGTGCTGGCCGTTTTCCGAGTTGCGCAGAGTGACTGCCCGCTACTGGAGCGGAAAAAATCGTTTCATCAGGCGGCTGTTTTCTATCCGGAGCGCTTCAGAACTGGTGATGTTCATGAAAACAACTTATATGATTCTCGAAACCGTCTTCTCAGCAGACGATAAAGGCAGGTAAAGCGATGATACATGTTGTCAATGGTCCGAATCTGAATCTGCTCGGCCGCCGCGAACCCGAAATCTATGGACGGCGCACTCTGAAAAGCATTCAGAAGGAACTCGAGGAACTCGCTTTCTGCAACAACGAAGAAGTCAAGTTCATGCAGAGCAACCACGAGGGCGAACTTCTCGATTACCTCCAGAAACTCGCCGAAGGCGAACGGGTGATTCTCAACCCGGGCGCTCTTGCACATACAAGCATTGCCCTGCGTGACTGTATCAGCGGTACCGGCATCGAAGTCGTCGAGGTGCATGTTTCCAATGTCGCGGCCCGTGAGGCGTTTCGCCAGAATTCACTGGTCAGTCCTGTGTGCCGCGGCGTCATCAGCGGGCTGGGTGCCGATGTCTATCGTCTTGCCCTTACCTGGTTCATCGAAAGAGAATAAGTTTTGTCCAGTCGTCCTGAAATTGAACTTCTCGCTCCGGTCGGCAGCCAGGCCTGTCTCAAGGCGGCCTGTCTGGCGGGAGCCGATGCTGTCTACCTTGCCGGCAAACGTTTCGGTGCCAGGGCCTTTGCTGCCAATTTCGACGAAAAGGGCCTGCGCTGGGCCCGCCGGGTTACCAGGGCTCTTGGTCGAAAAATGTATGTGACTCTGAATACCATCGTTTTCGAACATGAATGGAAGCTTCTCGACGAAGCTCTGACATTTTACGAAGCCCTGCAGCCTGATGCCCTGATTGTTCAGGATATCGGCGTAGCGGTTGAAGTGCGGCGGCGCGGCAGCAGGATTCCCCTGCATCTGAGCACCCAGGGAGCCTGGTTTGGCCAGGGCGGCTGTGAAGAACTCAAAGAACTCGGGATCAGCCGGGTGATTCTGCCCCGCGAAGTCAGTGCCGATGAATTGAAAACCCTGCTGGGCAGTGTGCCTTTCGAACTAGAAATTTTCGTGCATGGCGCCATGTGCTACAGCATTTCCGGGCGCTGCTTCTGGAGCATCGCGCTGGGAACCCGTTCAGGCAACCGTGGCACCTGCGCTCAGCCCTGCCGGCGCGAATACAGCGGCAATGGGCGCAGCGGCTGTATTTTCAGCCCGCGTGACCTGCGCCTGATCGACGATATCGCCTGGCTCAAAGAGTCGGGGGTAGCGTCGTTGAAAATAGAAGGGCGTATGAAAAGCCCTGAATACGTATATCAGGTCGTCAGATCTTATCGCGAGGCCCTCGATCAGGGTCGATCAGTCTCTGAAAAACTCGACGAGGTCTTTACCCGCACCGCTTCGCGTGGCTTTTTTGCCGGGCCGGCCGAGCCATCAGTATGGCGAACCGGCGATAACCCCGGTCGCGAGGGTGTAGTCGCCGGAATCACCACCGGCAACACTTCCGATGGCCTTGTAGAACTTCAGACTCGCGAAGAAATCAAGCCAGGTGATGGTCTGTACTGGTTTGTGGGCGGCGAACAGAGTGGGGCCAGAATTACCTGGGTCAAGGCCGACCGTAAAAATGCCGGATTTGTCTGGGTACGCGGCCTGCCGGTTCATCTCGGGGCAGGAGTCGAACTCAAGCGCACTTCGAGCGCCGACGAAGGTTCCTGGGAAAAGCAGTGGAACCGCGACTGGGAACGTCAACCCGTCGATCTTTTCTGGTTCGGTCACGAAGGAACCCATCTCGCAGTCGAAGCGATGATCAACGAACACCCATTACATCTCGAAAGCGAAGAGATTCTGCAGCTGGCAATGAATAAAGGGCTTGAGTCCGGCCCCCTGCAGGAAAAGTTCACCGTTCTCGGCGATTTTTTCAAAGCAGGCCGTCAGGTGACCAGACACCTCGATCCGGGCCTGCATATCGGTGGCAGCGCCCTCAAAAAGCTGAAACGCCTTCTCGTCGAAAGTATCGCCAGACTCGAACAATTGCCGCCACCTCGCGGAGAAGCCTCGGTCGCCGCGTTGATCAGGTCTGCAAAACAGAGTCGCCCCGACTATTCGCGGCATTTTGCTGCCAATGGCCGGCCCGGCATTCATATGCGCGTCTGGAACCACAGTTTTCCATTCCTGCGCGATCTTCCTGTCGACAGTTGGGTTCTGCCCTGGAAAGGCGATAATCAGCGTGCCGACATGGTGCTGCATGCCGTGGTTGCCTGGTGGTTGCCGCCTGTTCTGACCCGTAGTCATTTCGAACAACTGGTGTCTGAACTTTCATCGATGAAAGAAGGCAGTTTTCTCTGCCTCGGGTGGGAAGCCTTTGCCCTGGCAAAACGCCTGCCGCATCTGAAATTCACCTTTGACTGGAGCTTCAATATCTGTAATCTGGCGGCGCTCGATTTTGTGCGCAGTCGTGGGCTCGACGCTATTTTTTCCCGGGAATGGCGCGAAGACCGCATCCCGGAAAACCTCAGTGGCCTGCGCAGCACTTATGCCTGGAACCCGCTGGTTTCTTTCTCAAGATTCAAAAGCGATCTCAAGCCTGGCATGGTCGTGCAGAACTCTCATAACGACAGATTTTTTACCCTGCAGATCGGAAACGGCGTCACCGCCATGTTTCTCGAAGACAAGCCCGCTTCGATGATCCGCAGCCAGAATGCCGCATTGCAGATTGACGTCGCGATTTCCCCGGAAGAAAATCCGGTTCAGGTCGCCAGAGACCTGAACCGGATGCTTGAATCTTACCGAAGCGGGTAATTAAATCGGCTTTTCTACAAAACCGCGCCCCTGGGGCTTAACGGTCAGAACCGCACAGGGTGACTTGCGTGCAATCTCATAGCTGTTGCCGCCCAGCCAGGAGTCGATAAAACCGGTTTTGCCGTGAGCACCGATGATTATCAGGCTGACTTCGTTTTCGACGGCATAATTGATGATCGTCTCGTATACCAGGCCGCCTTCGACCCTCTTAACGATGTCGAGATCACTGAATTTGGCCGGAACGAAACTGTCGAGCTGCTTCCGGTTCTGTTCATGCCATTTGCTGGAAGTTTCCAGCGGATCGCTGAGGTTGCCGGCATGCAGAACTTCTTCTTCAATGACATTCAGAAGATGAATCTGCGCGCCATATTCGCTGGCAAAAGTCGCGGCATACCTGAGAGCCAGTTCAGAACCTTCCGAAAAATCAACGGGCACGAGAATTTTACTGATTTTTATCATCGCAGAACCTTCCCATTAATGTTTTGCCCATTCTACAATTCACCGGGCAGCAAGGTCAATTTATTTAATCCAGATCGGGGTACGGCCCGCAGTCAGGGTTTTCATTTCGAGGCCTTCGATGGTGCATACCCCGACGGTGTTGCCTTCCTGAAATACCACCCAGC
>CAZPCO010000194.1:0-6720 GCA_964585025.1 uncultured bacterium
AGCAGACCGGAATTAAAGATATTCTCGTATTTTCTTCAAAAAAGCTGTACAAGGTCAAGGTCGATCTTGACTAGCACAGTTGTCGGCCAGGAGAAAGAAATGGACACCAAAACCCGTCAGATTCTGTGTGAAATTCAGGAGGGTTTCAAACTCGAAACCCGCCCTTTCAAACGTATTGCCAACAAGGTCGGTTGTACCGAGGAAGAAGTTCTTGCGGTAATTGCAAAATGCCGTGACGAAGGTGTTATCAGGCGCATTGGTGCCGCAGTCAGACCTGAAATGGCTGGTCATACCGCCAATGCACTCGTTGCCTGGGATGTCTCTCCCGAACATATCGACGAAGTCGGCACCGCGATTGCCGAAATGCGTGAAGTATCGCATTGCTATGAACGTGAATGCCCGCCCGGCTGGCCATACAACCTTTTTACCATGATTCATGCCCGCTCTGAAGAAGAACTGCGCAATCTGGTCGCTTCGATATCAGAGCGTTTCAAATTCAACGGTTTTAAAATATTCCGCACCGAGAAAGAACTCAAAAAGACCTCGATGCGCTATTTCGAGGAAGCCGGCAAATGAATGCCAGGGCGCTTGCAGATGCAATCAAAGTTTTTCCTGGCGGGGTTAACAGCCCGGTGCGCGCTTTTAAATCAGTTGGCGGTAACCCGGTATTTGTAAAAAGGGCCGGAGGCAGCCGGATTGTCGATATCGATGGTCGTGAATACCTCGATTATGTCGGCTCATGGGGGCCAATGATTCTTGGTCATGCTGACCCGGATGTCATAGCAGCCGTCTGCCGGACTGCAGCCGATGGTTTGAGTTTTGGCGCACCGACGGAAGCCGAAACCAGGCTTGCCGCGTTGATTTGCGAGGCTTTTCCTGTCGTTGAACGAATGCGTTTTGTCAGCAGCGGCACTGAGGCAACCATGTCGGCTGTTCGCCTGGCACGCGGGTTTACCGGCCGGCCTCTGATTGTAAAATGCGATGGCGCTTATCACGGTCATGCTGATTCGCTACTGGTGTCGGCCGGTTCGGGTGTCGCAACCCTGGCGATTCCAGGCTGTCCGGGCATTCCTGATTCTATTGCCTGCAATACCCTGGTAGTGCCGTTCAATGACTTCGCGGCTGTTGAAGCCTGTTTTGAAAAGTATGCAGGTCAGATTGCCGGCTTGATCATCGAGCCGGTCTGCGGCAACATGGGGGTAGTCAACCCTGCCGCCGGCTATCTGCAGCATTTACGCAGTCTCTGTTCAAAGAACGGTGCTCTGCTTATTTTCGATGAAGTGATGACTGGCTTTCGCGGTTGCTTCGGTGGAGTCAGCCGTCTGACCGGTATAAGCCCCGATCTGACTTGTCTTGGTAAGGTGGTTGGCGGCGGCATGCCTCTGGCAGTATATGGCGGCCGTGCCGAAATAATGGCAAGTATCGCTCCTGAAGGCCCTGTTTATCAGGCTGGAACTTTGTCTGGCAACCCTGTGGCCGTTGCGGCCGGTATAGCAACTCTTGAGAAGATCAGAAATGATGATGGTTTTTATCAGCGACTGCTCGCCAGGTCTGAAATGCTTGAAAAAGGTCTGTTGCAGGCTGCTGCCTCGAGTGGCATTCCGGTCGCTGGCAACCGTTTTGGGTCGATGCTGACCCTGTTTTTTACTTCCGATCCGGTTTTCGATTACGAGTCGGCTAAAAAGTCAGACACGACAAGATTTGCCCGCTGGTTCAGAGAGATGCTTGCCGAAGGTGTTTATCTGGCTCCGTCTCAATTCGAAGCAGCTTTTGTTTCTGCCGCCCATACTGACAGTGATATCGAAACAACCCTGGCAGCTGCCCGCCGGGTATTCAAGAAGCTGTAAATCTGCAGGAAAAAAGCCGGCTGCCTGTTTCTGGCAGCCGGCTTTTCAACGCGGTTTTCAGCAATTATCTTTTGGTGATTTTGATCGGGTTGGTGCGCACGGCATAGCGGTAGGGCTGAGCTGTAGTAGGATCGACAGCAGTGTAAATCTTCGTGCTTGTCGAGCGTTTCCGGTCAGCGCGCACTTCCATATAATTTTTCATGATTGTCAGGTTGTCTTTGAATGCCAGCGCATGCACGCCGAGTTTAACGGTATTGCCGGCACCAACCTGGGCAATTACGGTAGAACTGGTGGCAGTGTCAGAAGTATAGCCGGCCGGCGCGCTCCATGCACCCAAAACCAGCGTTGCAGTGGCAGCTCCGACCACCTGATTGTTTTCATAAACTTCAAAATGCTGGTCACTGATATTTGAACAATAAAGAGGTTTGTTGAAAACAAAATACAGGTTGTCGCCTGCTGTCATTTCGCGGTCGTTGTTGAAATCTTCCCATTCGATGCGAACCAGGGCGAGATCCTTAACGTAGTAGTCTTTGATGTTGTCTGAATCGATGCGGGAGTCGGGGCCTTCGCTGTAAACATAGCAGGCATAGGGGTCGAGTTTATAGTTCTTACCCCACGGGTCAACCGGAATATAGGTAAGATAGCGACCCTGCAGGCCGTTAAAATCGTTTTCTCCAAGTATGGGAACCGGCTCGGTCAGAGTCGAATCGGTTGCCAGCATACCCTGATAGGGCAGGTCTTCCTGGGAATTGAAAAGAACCACAGCCTGCTTGAGAACGTCAAGATCCTGAAGGGCTTTGGTTCGTTTGCTTTCGCGAACGTAGTCTGAATAGTAGGGGGTGGCCACACCGACCAGAATGGCGATGATGGCAACGACCACCAGCAGTTCGATCAACGAGAAACCGCGTTTCATAGGCTAAACTCCTTTTGCGGGTTTACAGCTAAAGCTATCGCTGTCATCTTTCGACAATACAAGCCAATAGTTTTAGCAAAAACCGGAAAAATGCAAGTACTTTTTTTATTTTCCGCGCAGTTTTGCCCGTTTTTCAGTCGCTTCAGCGGCTGTGTAACAGCCCAGGCGCTTCAAAGAGTTCACGCATTTGATCGCGTCATCGATGCGCCCACGCTCAGCATAGAAGTCCATCAGTCCCTCGATTACCCGTCGATCGTTTTTGTATTCTTCCCTGACCAGAAGAATCTGAAAGGCTATTTCTTTCAGGCGGTCATTTTCGCCGTTGAAAGCAAGATTCATCAGATTGTCGTCAGGTGCCACCGATTCTTTGAGAGGCAGGGCGGTAAGCCACATGATCATTGTCGAATGCTTGCCGTCTTCGTCGACCAGATTTTTGCCGGATAACGGGGCGTTGTCGAGTCTGCTTCGGCCCTTGAAGTCTTTGGTAACAAGCTTTCGGCCGAACAGGCTGTAGTTATCCAGATCGTAGCGGTTCTTGAGATCTTCTTCGATGAGCTTTTTCTGAAAATCTGAGGTTGGGTGAACCTTGTTGTATCTTTTGAACCAGTAAAGGGCCTTTTCGTAGTAACCGCGATCCTTGTAAAAATTCATCAGCCCTTCAAGCGCGGTTGGATCATTCTTGTCGAGATCGAGCATCTGCAGGAAGTTGGCTTCGATACCAAGGTCATCCATTTTGCGGTCTTCCATTTCCGCTGCCAGGCGCAGTTTTTCCTGCTTTTCACGGGTTTCTTTCAGCTCCTCGAGAGCTATTTTCGCTTTGTCTTTCAGTGCCGGATCATTTTTCAACAGCTCAAGAGTCGCTTCTGCCTTATCGTAATTCTCGCGGCGCAGGTAGATGTCAGCCGCCTTCATAACGCCCTCGCCGAAATTTTTACTGGCTTTGTAAGCTTCCAGATAAGCGTCGATTGCTGCATCTTCACGTCCACTGTCTTCATAAAGGCCGGCCAGTTCATAATGGCCGGTTCCGGGGTCGGAGTTCTTCTTGATTTCCTTCTTGTATTCTGCTTCGGCCTCGGCAACTTTACCGGCTTTCAGCATGCTGCGCGCCAGATCGTAGCCGATCATTTCCTTTATTACAGGGTCTTTGCGGCCCAGCTTGCGGGCTTCGGCAAAGTGCTCAGCTGCTTTCTCGGGCTGGTTAAGCTTTTCAAAGGTTCTTGCCAGCAGCCAGTGGGTTTCAGCATGCTTCTGATCGAAAAGCAGAGCTTGTTCCAGAATTGGCAGTGCCTCCCCGGCTGCGTTCTTTTCGATAAGAATGGCCCCGAGCCCACGCAGGGTTTCTGGGTTGTCGGGCTGCACCTGTCTGGCTTTCACAAGCAGATCGTGAGCCTTGTCAAGATTGCCGCTTTCCAGCTCAAAAATTCCGACCCGTGAAAGGGCGCGGGCATTGTTTGGTTCAAGTTCAAGAGCTTTACGATAATGTACGACCGCTTCATCACTCTTTTTGCCGGCATCGAGAAGCGCTCCCATGCGTGCATGAATGTCGGCAGAATTCGGAAACCCGATCAGCGCAGTTTCGAAATGGCGCAGGGCCTGGCCGGGCGAACCTTCTTCCGATATCATTATTCCAAGATAATAATGCGCCATGAACTCTTCCGGAGACTTACGGA
Organism: uncultured bacterium; assembly: GCA_964585025.1. GTDB lineage: Bacteria > Muiribacteriota > Ozemobacteria > Ozemobacterales > Ozemobacteraceae > Rifleibacterium. The sequence goes on from CAZPCO010000194.1 coordinate 4,431, forward strand.
CAATCGAACGCAGCGCCTTGATAACTTCAGTCTTTTCCTTCTTCGAACCTATCTGATAATCACGCCATGCCTTGTCATAATAGGCCTCACTGATTTCGGTCTGAGGTTTCTGAAGCTTTACCGTCGGTCGACGGGTTGCCGGTTCAGCCTGATATGGAACGGCCAGAAGTGCTGCTGAAACGGTAGTGACGGCAAACATTCTGCCCAGGTTGAAAAAGGTGCGTTGGCGCATATTGAACCTCGCTGTCTCAAGATAAGACTAAAATTAACACGCCTGCCTCTGCAATGCAAAGGCAGGCGCATGGTAAACGCTGGCGATCAGCTCATCGGACCTTTGATCAGCACGACGAGACCTGATATGAGTGAATAAACCGAACAGACAAGAGTGGTGTAGAAAAGGCCGAAGTGAAAACGCCGCAGGTTTTCCCGCGATTTTTCTTTATTGAGCGTCTTGATCGAGCCGCCGACAAAAATATTGGCAATCATCAGGCCGAGAAGAATGGCGCCGGCAAAGCCATGGCCGTAGGTTTTGAGAAAAACGGCATTAACCTGCAGAAATTGCACCACCCCGATTATGCCGCCGATAAGACCTAGCGAAAAAAGAATAACGGCAGTACGGCTGAATTTTCGATGCTCAGCGAGAAACTGGTCTCGCTGATCGGCTTCAGGAGATTTGGGGTTGACCGCCAGAGCCTGTAGACCGACCTTGTGGATCTTGAAGAGGTAAGAAAGCACAAAAAGCATGAAAACCGGGTGAATGAACTTCATGATGCAGAACGCTCCTTACAATTTGAATTTGCTGATATCAAAGTCATCAAAGGGGTCTTTGGTTTCTTTGCTGCCTTTCTTTTTGGCAGGTGACTTCTCTTCAACCGGTGAATCGAGATCGATCACGTTGTCAAGGTTGAAGGGGTTGTCGTCAGCAGGAGCTGGCTTTGCTGGTGCTGGCGGCTTTTTGCCTGGTGTGGCTGCCGGTGCCGGCGGAGCAGCCTGCGAATCGTCGCCCGGGAACACTTCAAGTACATCCAGTTCCAGGTCGAGATTGCCGAATGGATTTTTGCCCTGACCCGCGTTGTCGGCAGGCAGGCCGAGATTCAGATCGGTATCAGAGAAAAGGGAAGCGAACAGATCTTTGCCTTCCTTGCCGTCTTTTGCAGCCGGAGGCGTCTGCTGCCGCATCGGTGGCAGCGGGGTGTCGTCGTCTTCAAATACATTTGCGAGTGGCTGTTTCGCCGGAGTGGCAGGTTTAGCGGCTGGCTTGATCGGAGGCTGGATGGCTGGTTTGCCTGGGGTTGCCTGGCGCATCGGAGGCAGCGGCGTGTCATCTTCTTCTGCGGCCGGTGCAGAAGGTTTTACCGGGGCAGTGGGAGGCTCGAAACCGCAGAGGTTCTCGCCGGGAACTTCTGAATTGGCTGGAGTCGAAGAGAAGTCGCCCAGGGAGCCGAGATCGAAGGCCGGGGTATCAAAAGCCTGAGGAGCTCCGGTTGGGCTGTCAGAGAGGTTGTCGTCGTCGGAGCCGGAGATCAGCGAGTCGAAATTGAAGTCAGGGACTGGACCTGCCGGTTGTGCAGGTTTTGCGGCCGGCTGAGCCGGAACTGCCGAAGCTGCCGGCTTGATCTGCTTGGCTGGAGCAATTGGTGCCATCGGTGGTTCTTCGAGATCTTCAGCTTTCTGGTCAGCAAAAAGATTTGAAGTGATTGCCTTGTCGGCAGCGTTTTCTGGTGATTCATTGCCTGAAAGAGCAAATTTCGAGAAATCAGGAATGTCGATATCATCTTCAGCAGGAAACTCTTCGGCTGGTGCCGGTTTGGCCGGCTGAAGAGGCGGTGGAGTGACGGCGGCAGGTGCGACCGCTTTGGGGGCAGGAACAACAGGTTTTTGAGCAGATAACGGCACGCCTGAAGCTGGCGAAGCCGGAACTGGTTTTATTGCCGGAGAACCGGCCTGCCTGGCGGGCGGAACAGCTGGGGCAGCTTTGACGGCTGGAGTGACCGGTGCAGCCGGAGCCGAAGCTGGAGCCGGAGGAACGGCGGGTGTTGCCTGAGCTGGCGGCCTTGCCGGCGTTGCGGGCCTCGTTACGCTGGGCGCTGCTGGTGCCGGTTTTGACGGAAGGGGAGATTCGACTGGCTCAGAAATTTTTGCCGGAACGACTGGCTCAATTGTTTTGGCCGGCTGCATCGGTTTGCCTGGGCCGACTGCCGGATTGAGTGCTTTAACTGCATCGGGGGCCGGAACGGTTGGGGTGCCAGGCATTGCTGGTCTGACAACCGGAGAAAGAAGCGGTGAGGCC
>CAZPCO010000195.1:0-6682 GCA_964585025.1 uncultured bacterium
TGTGGGATGCCGATAATTCCACGTTCGTCGACAGTGAAACCACGGCTGCCAACAACGGCAACTTAGGTTTTTTCTACATTGCCCCGGGCACGTATACGGTTGTCGTCATGCCGACCGGCAACGGTTATTATACCCAGAGTGCTCAGCTGAATCTCAGTGGTGGCCAGGCAATGTCAGGGGTAATGCTGACCGCCAGCCCGGTTGGGCCGACGATTTCGTCGGTTATTCCGACTGAAAACCTTCTCAGCCTAAACGGCAACAACTTCGAAAGCCTGCCGGTCAACCCGGCGACGACGAAGATGTATGTCGACAATACGCTGCGCAGCCGTGCCACCGGGTATACTTCCTACAGCAACACCACCGATCAGTGTACGATCATTTCAGTGGCACCGGGCACGCATTCGGTCTATCTCGAAAAGTCCTGGACCTGCCCGGTCGACAGTCAGATCTACAAGCTCTACAGTGACGACTACGACTTTCTCAAGCCGATCGGCACACCGCAGAACCTGACGGTCAGTTCGGTTGGCAGCACCTTTGCGACCCTTTCCTGGACCAACCAGAAGTTCACCCAGGATACGATCATCGACGTTTATCAGTCTGGCACTCTGGTCGGTTCACATGTCGTCACCGGCAGCAGTTTCCAGGTCACTGGCCTGACGCCGGCAACTGCATATACGGTTTATGTCTACAACCGCTACGGCGATATCGAATCTTTGCCGGCTGCCGCCCAGATGTTCACGACCCGTGCTGCCGCGAACTACGGCATCGAGTCGAGAGCTCTCGCGGGCAGCAATCTGCCGGGCACCGTCTTTGGATTCGAAGTGCTGAACGACATCACTTATGTTGCCAGATACGTTTCCAATACCGGCGGCGGCATTTATATCGATGCTTACAACCCTGATGGAACTGCCTCTCCGACTGCCTTTGCTTTTTCGAACTCGTCGATCAACGGTAATTCTCTGAGTTTCTGTTCCGGGCCCAATTCTCTCTATCTCATTTTTACCAATCCTGTTGATCTCAAGACCTATCTGGCAGCCTTCCAGCCCTCGAATCTTCTGGCTTCGACCAGCATTCAGGTCGATGCTTCTCTGGCCGGAGGCTACTATGACGAAAACAACCTGGTATTTGCCGGCGGCAAGTTGTTCAGCGTCGGGGCGCGCTATACGGGCTCGGCCCATGTAACCACGCTGCATGTCTATGCCGGCGATCTGAGCACGCAAAGCGTCGTGTCGACAGACAGTCAGCCAAACTCGGCAATGGTTACGACGGCGAAAATCTGTGCCGACAATCAGTTTCTCTACTGTGCCAAACAGGGCAACAGTACAGGTTACGATCTGGTAATAGAAAAATACCCGCTGTCGGTTACCGGCACTACCGCTCCGCAGGTGATCACGACCGTTCCCGGAACCAGTATGACCGCCGAAAACCGTGAATTTGCCTGCGGTAACGGCCAGCTTTATCTGAAAGCATCATGGAGCGCCACGACCTACGACTATTACATTGATCCGATTTCTGGCTATTACCGTAGACAGGACGGTTTAACCCGCGCCAACTACGCCGTCGACAGCCACGGCCGTCTCTGGATGGGCGATGCTGCCAACTCTTTCGCTTATATTCAAATTCGTGCTGACGGTGGCATCGAAAAGGGTTTGCCGGTGACGAATTTCCCATCTACCGGCGGAATCGGCTATCCGGCTCCTGGCGAATTCATCAAGGCTGATCTGGTGACCGGCTCATTCAACATGCTCTACCGACATTCTGACACCACACTTCGAATCTACCAGTACCCTTCTAACTACTGATTCTGACTAAGAGCCTCTGCCCGCCTCCCCGGCGGGCAGAGGTTCTCTCTTTTAGCTGACTAAAAAATCGGCCTGCTATCCGTGTCGATCCGTGTTCATTCGTGGGAACTTCTTCTCTTCTTCTTCTTCTTCATCCGTGGTTGCAAAATTTCATTCTATAGCGTAGATTCTAAGCGTATGCTCAATCATTACCTCTATCGTCGATCCGTGGTCGTGCTGGCCATCCTGGCCATCTTCGCGTTTCTGGTCGCCGCCCACGCTTTCAGCAAGGATTACGTGCTCGAACTGACGATCGTCACCGACCGTCAGGAAGAATTCACCCAGTACATCGAGCTCAACGACCGCGAGTTTCGCAACCTGCGCAATGACCCGACCGGCGAGATCAAGAGTTTCCTGCTCGAGGCGCGCAAGAAGTATGCCGACGAGATCGGCTATCGCAAAGAGATTTACGGCGCCGAGAACTACAAGATGGTGGTGATCTCGAGCTACAGTTTTGTCGTCAAAGAGAAGTCCAGCGGCCGTGTGCTGCTTTCTAAATAGCATTTCCAGCATGACCAGCTTTTGGAGGAGGCCATGAAAATTAATAGATCGAATCGCGTTACTCTGGCGTTAGCTGTAATCTTTTCTCTCGTGACCATGCATCTTGCCGCCCTGGTCAAGTCGCCGCCCGAAAAAGCCATTCTGCCCAACGGTCTGCGCGTCATCGTCGTCGAAGATCGAAGTCTGCCGGTGGCTGCCGCCGGGTTGATCTTCGACAGCGGCGTTTTTTATCAGAAAAACTGCAACGCCGGTCTGGGGAAAATTTATCGCCAGCTGCTCAGTTCCTCCGGGTTTGCTGATGAATCGCGGTTCGATTTCAATGCCCGTCTCGAAAAGGTTGGTATCATCACCGAATTCGGCGGCGGTCAGGAAATGTTCTACGCTGCCTGCAATGGCAATGCCAACCAGCTGCCGCTGATGCTCGAGGCTCTTTTCAAGCTTGGTTTCAATCTCAAGCCCGCCAACGAAGATTTCGACCATGCGAAGGATGAAGTCTTGCGTTTCGTTGCTTCGGCGCGCAAGTTCCCGCGTACCGCCGGCCTCATGGAACGCCAGATATGGAAAGATCTCTTCCCCGACCATTCAGCGGCCTGCAACGGTCCGATCGACGACCAGCAGCTTGCCCGGGTGCAGCTCAAGGATCTGGAACCTTTTACCACTAATATTTTTGTGCCGAACAATGCCGTGCTGGTAATTATCGGCGACGTTACGGTTTCAGAGGTCATCACTGCGTCGATGCAGCGTTTCGGTTCTCTGAAGGCCTCTATCGTTGAATCTGCCTCGCCGGTCGCTCAGGCTCAGCAGTCTGAAGCTGTAAAATCGCGCAAGACCGAAGAAATCGACTATCTCGATATCGAAGAGACGGAAGTATTGCTCGGTTTCGAAGCTCCGGGTTTCAACAGCCCCGACATGCCGGCCGCACATCTCTGGCAGGCCGCGATGCACGAAATCAACAATTCCTGGCTCGAACAGACCCTGGGCAAGGACTACCCCGAACTTAAAAACACTTTTGCCCGTTATCAGCCCGGCCGCGACAAAGGCGTGTTCATGATTGGCTTCACCAGCCGCGATACCAATGTGAATCGCCCGTTGAATGCAATTCTGACAGCTCTGGCGAACCTGTATATGAACCCGCCGAATGGTGGCGAAATGCGGCGCATCTCTGATATGATGCAGCTCAACAACCTTGAGAAGCGGGAATCGCGTCTTGAAAGGGTTTTTGATCTCGGTTTCGCTGAACTGATGAGCAATTATCGTATCGCAGAAGGTATCGATGCGGCGTTCAGCCGTGTCACTCCGCCTGATATGCAGCGGGTTGCGCACCAGATGTTCGGCTCAGACCGCTACGCCGTGCGCATCGTTTATCCGCTTAAATGCCAGAAGGCTGAAGAAGATCCGGTGCGCTTCACCAGCCTGCCGAACGGTGCCCGCGTCGTGGTGCGCAGCTTCCCCGGCAGTGAAGTCGTTGGCCTGACTCTGCTCTTTGGCGTCGACGCATGTGCGACCAGCGAAATCGACCGCCGCATGACCCGTCTGATCGCCGAAATGATCGTCAACTATGTTAACGACAGCGAAAATAATCGCCTCAACAATCGGCTCGACGATATTGGCGCCCGCGTTCAGGCCGTTTTCAACAACGAAAGCCTGATTATTTCGGCCCGCACTCAGAAGCAGAAGCTGCCTGAGCTGCTTGAGTTTCTGAAAAACACCATTGTCAAACCTGATTTTTCCGAAAAGTTTTTCCGCAATACCCGCCAGAAGGTGCGCGAAAATTTCGAAGACGAGAAGGCGCAGCCGCAGCTCGTGGTTCTCAATACCCTCATCGATGCGCTCTACCCCGGTCTGAATCTGACGATCGGCAACATTGCCCCGGCCGATTTCGAAAAGATCGGCTACGAAGAGGTCAGGCAGTTCTATCACCGCTGGGCGGTGGCGTCGAATCTCTGCATTTCGGCGGTCGGCAATTTCGACAACGACAAAACTCTCGAGCTGATCAGCGGCACTTTTGCTGATTTCCCGACCGGCAAGGGTATCGAAACCTCGCAGTGCCCGGCCTGGGTCGGTTCACCGGTCGAAAAGACCGAGGTCAAAGAGATCAAACTGCCAGGCGGTGGCGATCTTGCCTATATCACGGTTGGTTTCCGCATGAAACAGTTTCTTGCCCTGACCAGCCAGGAAGAACTGCGCGGTTCTTTCGGTGCCAATTCGGTGCTTGGGCACCTGCTTTTCAGCAGCAGCAACGCCCTGATTGCCCGCGAACTGAAAAAAATCGATGCTTATGAAAGTCTGATTGGCAGTTACCGTACGAACCGGCTTTTCTCGCTCTTTTCCTTCACCGCTGCCGTGCCGGCGGCAAAGGTTGCCGAAGCCCGCAAGGTTATCGAGGGGATAATAAGCGGCATTCCGCAGATGCAGGTTTCGGCCGACGACATCAAGGCTGCCGGGCAGAAGATGCGTTCTTACTTCAACCGGGCGCTCGAAAGATCAGACGCCCAGTCGGCAACTCTGGCCGCCTTTCTCTGGAACGGTTTAAAGGCGGATTTCCTCGAAGAAATTCTCGGGGTCTACGATTCAGTGACCACGGATCACGTCAGGAAGGCTGCCGAGGTGAACTTTGGGCGTTATCTGATGGTGATTGGCACCCCCTGACCACGGATGGACGTGGAGAGAAGAATTGCCACGGATTAACCAGATAGACGCGGATAGCAGGCCGTGATTGCTTCGCTTCGCTCGCAATGACATAAATATGTCACTGCGAGGAGCATCGCGACGAAGCAGTCTCTGGACTCGGATAGCAGGCCGGGATTGCTTCGCTTCGCTCGCAATGACATAGTTTGCTCACCGGCATAAATACAGATTGCCGCGCCGTCGAAGACGGCGCGGCAATTTGCATTTACGGGGATCGGTAAAGGGGTCAGGTCAGGTAAGTGTGCAGCAGTTCGGAGCGGCGCGGGTTGCGCAGCTTGGCGAGAGCCTGGGATTCGATCTGGCGCACACGTTCGCGGGTGACGCCGAGCAGTTTGCCGATTTCCTCGAGGGTGTACGACTTGGTGTCGCGCAGGCCGAAGCGATGCATGAGCACGATGCGTTCGCGGTCGGATAGCGACGAGAGCACTTTCTCGAGTTCGCCTTCGAGGGCTTTGTGTTCGGCTTCGGCGAGGGGGTCTGATTCGAAGTCGGTGATGACGTCACGCAGAAAGAGGTCTTCTTCGGAATCGACGGGTGTCGAGTCCATGGAGACGACGTTGGGGATTTCGCGCAGGAACCTGCTGAGATCTTTGGGTTTCATCATCACGGCGTCAGCCAGTTCTTCGAGGGTCGGGCGCCGGTTGAGCTTTTTGATCAGGGTTTCTTCGACCTTTTTGATGCGCAGGCTGGTGTGAACCCGGTTCAACGGCAGGCGAATCGGGTTGCCGTGGCTGGAGACGACCTGAATCATTGCCTGGCGTATCCACCATACGGCATAGGAAATGAAGCGGACGTTCTTTTCGCTGTCGAAGCGCTGGGCAGCACGCATCAGGCCGAGGTTTCCGACGGCGATGAGATCTTCGAACGGCACTTCGTTGATGTGGCGGTAGCGTTTGGCAACCGCGACGACGAAGCGCAGGTTGGCAAGAATCAGCCTGGCCTTGGCTCTGGCATTGCCCTCCTGCACCTGTTTGAGAAGGGTCATTTCTTCTTCGCGCGTGAGAGGGGGGTGCTTCTTGAGATCTTTGAAGTAGTTCTTGAGAAGCTGATTGTCCTGTTCCCGGTCATGATTATGATTAATACTTGCCATATGGATCTCCGTTTCTTTGAGGATTGCCAAACGGTGGAGTACACCCGGTGGTTCCTCCTGAACCTGCGCGTGTACGGCAACCCGGTTGTCTAATCGGAACAAATCACCAAATCTTTAATGAAATGATAAGATTTTTGTGGTGTGGCCGTTCCGAACCCTGCACTCTGGAGTTGATGCAGGCAAGAACCGCCCGTCCCGGTGGTTCCTGAGCCTCGGTTCCTGAGCCTCGGTTCCTGAGCCGGCCCCTGGCCGGTCGAAGGAGTCGAAGGACGTTTCCTGAGCTCGCCGAAGGACTTGTCCTGAGCCTGTCGAAGGACGGGTCTCTCTGATTTCCTTATTTCCTGTTGCCTTAATTATAACACTTTTTTGATTTGTCAACCACTTTTTTGTAAAAATATTTTTACTCTAGCCGTCTGGGCTGACAAAAATTATACCAGGGAGCTGGTCGATGCGTGAACTACTGAATCGCGTCCGGATAATCAAGGCGAAGATTCTAAACCAGCCATTCTGATGCATCTGGTTGCAATTGCCGAGCAAATGAACAAGCTCAAAGACGAAAATG
>CAZPCO010000196.1:0-6677 GCA_964585025.1 uncultured bacterium
AAAGCTGCAAAAGATGCGAGCAGAGCCGAAATGCCGAGTTCCGCCCAGGCAATACCGACCAGAGGTCTGGCAAAATACAGGGCAGCGGCGAGCAGGAGGAACCCGTAGAATTCTTTCACTCTGTTCATCCAGTCACCGGCGCGGGGCAGGGCATTGAGAGACCCGGAAAAGGCCCCGATCAGAAGCAGCGGTACGCTCATGCCCCAGGCAAAAAGCAGCAGCATGAAAAAACCAAGTATCTGGCTGCCGGTTGCGGCGATAAAGGCCAGAATGCCGGCCAGGGGAGCCGCGACGCAGGGTGAGGCCATAAGACCTGAGACCATACCCATAATGAAAATACCCGGAAGCCCGGCTGTTTTAATGCCGCTCAGGCGGTTACGCAGGCCGGCAGGTATCTGCAGCATGATCAGATCGAACATTGAGAGAGCGAGCAGAAAGAAAATAACTGCAACCAGACCCTGAAAAAGGGTTCCCTGAATGAAACCGCGGATTTGAGCGCCGAAAGTCGCGGCTGCCAGACCGAGCAGGGCATAGGTCAGCGACAGACCTGCAACATAGGTGGCAGAAAGCCCCAGGCCCCTGGCGAAACTGACATTTTCGCGGCGGCTGCCGATTATTGAAAGAGTTATCGGAATCATCGGGTAAACGCATGGAGTGAGACTGACGAGCAGTCCGCCAAGAAATGCCAGGAGCAGGACCCAGGACAAACCCTGTTTTTCGAGAGCGGAAGAGAAGTCGACAATGCCCTGTTGGGCCATATCTATCTGCACTGGGGCCGGTCGATCAATGGCTGAGCTGTTGGCAGCATCTTTGCCATTTGAATCAGCGGCGGCTTCGATGGCCGGAAAAGCGGATGCTGAAGCTGATTGTATTGCGTTGCTGCTGGTGCCCGGGAGTTCTTTGTCAGGCCTGGAAAAGGTTACTTCAGACTCCCAGCTGGTCGGCATATAGCAGGTCAGAGACGAACAGCCCTGATACTTGACGGTAAGAGTCGTTTTCAAAGTTGCTTCAGTGGTTTTGCCCCGGAAAAATACCAGAAAGCTGTGTCGGCCTTCTGGGTAAACCTCGACTGTGCCATCGCCAAACGGGTCCTTTTTTACGGTGACAGGCGGCCAGAGCACTTCAACTTCGCCTGCAGCGGCTGAAAACGACATCTGATTGCGGTAGAGAAGGTGCCCTGGTGAAACGCTGGCGTTTACGGCAATGGCACCGGGTTTATCGGTAACCTGGGTGGCCGAAAAGTTGAAGTTGGCGTCGAAGGCGGTGAGAGTAGCCGGCAAAAAGGCCAGCAACATAAGAATATAAAAGAAACGACCTGCATATTTCATATTTGTCAGCCCCATTTCATTTTTTTCCGCAGTACTTCAAAAAAGTTTCTTGATTGAAAGACAACGATACGGCCGAGTTCACGGGCACGGGAAATCTCTATGATATCGGCGTCCTGAAGTCTGAAGCTTTCCTGACCGTCGAGAACGAGGTCTACTTTAGAATGTATGCAGCCAACTGTAGCTGTCAATACTTCCTGGTCTGAAGTGATGACGGGGCGGGCACTCAGTGTGTGGCAGTTGAGTGGGCAGAGAATGATGACATTCACCCAGGGCGGCACGATGGGGCCGCCGGCAGATAGAGAATAGGCCGTTGAGCCGGTTGGGGTTGAAAAAATCAGCCCGTCGCCATGATAGGTATTGATGAAACAACCTGATATCGATACATCGATATTGATAACGCGCAGCATTGGCTCTTTCTGAATAACTACGTCATTCATGGCAATGCCGGTGAATACCTTTCTGCCATTACGTTTGACGTTTGCCTGCAGCATCATGCGGTTTTCGATACGGAACTTGCCGTCACGTATTCTGGTTAGCAATTCGACAGCGTTGCCTGGTTCTTCGAGGGTCAAAAAGCCGAGATGCCCCAGGTTGATGCCGGCGATCGGCAATCCGTCTGCCGCAAATGATCTGGCAGCTTCAAGAATGCTGCCATCACCGCCCAGAACGATTACCATGTCTATCTGGCTTGCCATTTCATGGCGAGCCATGCCTAATTCGGGCCGATCGATGATTCGAGCCATACGGTCGGTCATTCTGGCGAGAATGTCGTTGGCTTCACACCATTCGACGAGCGATTTAAGCAGCGGCGGCACCGATTCCCGGGCGGGATGGCAGATAAAAGCCAGTCTTTTTACCGGTTTTTTCATTGTTCAGTTTGGCGGGAAAATCTGGTAATAGTTGCGCCCGGATCTGATCGACCCGGCGATGCTGCGGGCTGCAAGCCCGTAAACTGTACCTTTGTGACTTTCGCTGACCTTGTCGAGAATGTTCAGGGCCGCCTCTTTCTGCCCCTTTTTGAAATAAAGGTTGGCGAGAAGAAGCTGCGCATCAAGATTTCCAGAGTCGTGCTTCAGACAGGTGCGCAATGAAGTTATTGCGGGGTCGGTTTCGCCCAGCCTGAAAAGAGTATCTGCCATCTGAAAATGAGCCTCAGACCATTTCGGGTAGAGAACGACAACCTGTTCGAAGGCCTTCAATGCATCGAGGTAGTTTCGGCTGAGCTTGGCACGCATACCGTTGTTGAATTCGCCAAAAACATTATTCACTTCGGCACCCAGAGCAGAAAGGCTGCCGTGCTTTTCACATTGGACATCATTTTCTTTCCAGCTGTAAACACCAGCTGCCGGGCAAACCGGAATTGAGGTCATAAAGCCATCTTTGACGAGATCGGTCATGGAAAATTCGTCTTTGCGCTTCGGGTTGGCGGCTGCAAAAACTTCCTGAGCCCGTTTTATCTGCGACATGCTGTGAAAGCACTGCTGTTTCGCTTTCATTTCTATGAAATAGCTGGCCTCGAGTATCTTTTCCTCTGTTTTAACCGGCTTGACGGTTACCGGTGCCGATGGGGCATCAGGAGCAGCTGCAGGCTTGCTGGTAACCAGTTGTTCAATCTTTTTTGTCGGTTGCAGAGTGCGTTCGATTGAACGCAGAGACGTGCCGGCGTAGTCGTCTTCTGGATCAAGCTGCAATACGGTGAGAAACATGCGTCTCGCCTCGGTCAGTTTGCCTTGGCGAGCCAGCAGCGCGCCTTTCAGGTTCATCAGGCGAATGTTGCGCGGATTGATCTGCAAACCGGTTCTGATTGCCTTTTCGGCGGCTTCGATATTGCCCTTTCTTGCTTCTGAAAGAGCCATCAGATAGTAGGTGTCTGACTTCGGGGCGCGTTTATAACCTTCGAGAAGGTCTCTGACCGATACCTCCGAGTCGGGGGGCTGAAAGTCCTGGCCTGGAGAAACAACGGGCGCAAGAGTCATGGCTGCCAGAAGCAGCATTGCTGCAGATTTTTTCACGGTCAATTTGTCCTTGCCAGGCGTCGTCGCATCAATTCAGCCCAGCTGATCATATCTGGATCTGAAGAAGAGGCGGCGACGGCTGAAAATTCTTTGAGGGCTCTTGGGGCGAGACCCTTGGCGAAGTATATTTTTCCGAGAAGAAAGTGAACCCGGGGGTCATCTGGCGAAATTTTCTGGGCGATTACAGCATGCCGGAGAGCTTCGCTGAGAAAGCCAAGATTGAGATTGGCCTGAACCAGAAACAGGTGGGTGTCGGCGTTTTCCGGGTCGATTTTGATGATCTCACGATAGCAGCGTATTGCCATCTTGAGCTTGCCGCGTTTGCGCAGCAGTTCGGCATAATTCATCAAACCGGGAACATAATCCGGTTTGATGGCCAGCAGGCGCTGATAGGTCATCATGGCATCGTCGCTGCGCTGCAGAACTTCATAGGCATGACCAATCTCGAGGTAGGCTTCCAGATCATCGGGGCTGCGTTCAAGCTGTTCCTGACGGGATTCGATAATTCTGGTGCAGCTGGTTTCAAGCTTTTTCTGTACGGCTTTGAGATTGCTGGCGATCTGCTGGTCGGTGAAGTCGAAACTGGCTGCTTTTCTGAAGGCTTTAAGAGCTTCTTCATAAGCTTTCTGGTTTGAAAAAAGAATGCCGATGTTGTTCCAGATGCCGGCCTGATCAGGAGCTCCGGTAGAGGCTCTTATAAAAGCCGAGACAGCCTTTTCCGAACGGTTGTCAGCCTGGTAGAGTTTTCCCAGTTCGAGCCAGGCTTCGTAGCTGACGGAGGGGTTTTCGACAAGCTTTTCCAGAAATCCGAGCGCTTCTATACTGCGGCCTTTTTTTAGCATGGCGATTGCTTTGAGAAACCCGGCTTCGCTGTTGCCAGGCTCAAGGCGCAGAATTTCGCCGGTGATTTTTTCGATTTCGTCAAAATTTTCAAGTTTGCGCAGGGTTCGGCACAGAGACAGCATCGTGTCGACAGATGGATGAAACTGGCGTGCCAGGGCTTCCTGAAAAAGCTCGGCAGCGCGGTCATGCAGGTCGCGGGCGGCCAGAACCTCAGCCAGACGTTCAAGAACGAACGGATCACCTGGTTTGATACTCAAGGCCTGCGAATAGGAAGAAACGGCCTGATCGTATTGCTGCGTCTGTTGATAAAGCTGACCAAGCTTGCTGTGTCCGTAGGAATCTGTGGGGTGCAGAATCGTGGCGCGCTTGATTTCCATGAGGGCCAGTGAAATCTCTCCGAGGTCGCGGTAGATCATACCGAGCTGATAATGCGCATATGGATCGTCTGGCGAGAGCTGAATACATTTCTGCAGCTGGTTTCTGGCTTCCGGCAGGTTGTTCAGAGAGCGTTCGAGAATGCCCAGCTGGTAATATGCCTTCGACATGAAACGATTCAGTTCGAGCGCTCTTTCGAAGGCACGTCTCGCGGTATCGTTGTCGCCTGACCGGCGTAGCAGGATGCCGTGATAAAGATACACTTCGGCTACTTCAGGTTCATATTTAAGGCACTTCTGCAGGTTTTCGAGAGCGAGCGAGGTTTCACCGCGTTCTTCGTGAAGTTGTGCCAGACGCAGCAACAGCGCATAATTGTCGGGAGACCGGCTGATTTTTTCCTTGATACTTTCGATTTCCCTTTCCAGCCCGTCGGAAAGAAATTCAGCAAGTGTCTCGAATTTGCGGGCGGGTGGCTGGTTCTTGGTTTGCGGCTTGACTTCGCGGGTTTCGCCGGTCAGCATCGCAGATTCTTCGGCAGAAACATTTGCAGACGGGGTTACTGCCTTTTCTGCCGGGTTTTCCAGTTCGCGTTCAAGTTCTTCGAATGGTTCTAATACTGCACCAAGGCCCTTGGCGTAGTTTTTGGGGAAAGCGGTATCTGCTGGACCAGATGACTCTGGGGAGTCATTTATTTCGTTGTCTTCGATAACCCAGAAAGTTATCTCCACCAGACCCCACAGAGCCAGAATGCCGCTGATAAGCCCGGAAGCGAGCAACATGAACGGATGGCCGCTGAAAATCTGGCTGACATAGATAAGCGCAAAGAAAAAACCGCCAATGATTACCTTCAAAAAGGCTTCTTTGGGATAGAAGGTTGTGAAAGGATTCTTTACTGCCGGTTCATACATGTCGGCAACCGGGTCGCCCAGCTTCTTTTCGATAATGCGCGGGTCGTTTTTCTCTTCGAGAATGCGGCCGCACTGGCTGCATACTGCTGCCGACACCGGGTTGCGTGATGTGCATTGGGGGCAGACCACGAGCAGGGTACGGTTACAGGCAATACAACTCAGGGAATTTTCATTGTTTACTGCGCCACAACTCTGACAGTTAACCATTATCAGTGTCTGCTTTCCTCAAAATGATGGTCGATGATGCTCCAGTCGTTACTGATCGTGAATTCATCAGGTTCTCCTTCTTCTTCGAGAAAACTGCCGTTGTGCCTGAAAACACTGCCGGTATGTCGCAGCGGCTGATAGACCTGAAAAGATTCGATGCACTGGTGTGCCCAGCTGATAACGAGAAGCCCGTCGTCATACCCTTCCAGCAATGGCGAATCATCGATGTTGGAAAAAAAGTGCTCATGAAGACCGGCGTCAATTTTGACGACAATATTCCAGAATGAGCTGGTGTTATCGGCTCCCTGAGAGATGGCCCACATGACTGAAGAAATCGCCGACGAAGGGATGTGCCCTGAAAACGTCTGTTCGTTGTCGATCATTATCAGCCTGATAACGCTCATTTTCTGGTCTCCGAAATGATTTCTTCATCGCTTTCTGCCTCGGGACGATCGGCTTCGCGCCAGAATGCCGCCATGGGTTCACCCATGATTGCGCCGAGAAGTGCCAGAATAAAAGTAGCCAGGTAGGCTGTTTCGAAATCAATGAAGTAAAAAATGAGCGGTCCGATCAGCAACCCGGCGAGCATGCCAGCTATCGAGCCGATAATGGTTGATTCATAGACCGAAATGAATGCGCCCAGAGCTGAGCCAAGAAACAGGCCCATCAGAGAATACTGTTCGCCGACATTGCCGGCCAGAACCGCCCCGATAGCACCAAATGCGATGACCAGAGTGCAGATCATCGCATATACCATCAGCCGGGTAGTCTGTCTGGGTGATGCTAGGAGGCTCATAAGCTGTAAGTCCGGCGGTCACCTCCGCTGTGGAGGTGGCCGCATCGCTTCGATTCAGGGGTTGAGAATGGTTTTTTCGTAATAGTAGTTGTTTCTCGGGTTTTCGGCGACAAATGTAGTCATTTCAGAAAGGTAATTGATGCCGTCGATGGTGGCGGCTTCGTTGCACAGCTTTTTGATTTCAGCGAGGCTGGCCTGAATTTCC
>CAZPCO010000197.1:0-5681 GCA_964585025.1 uncultured bacterium
AGTCCGATTCGTCGCCGGTATTGATTTTGATTTCCGGTTGAATGAGATTCGAGCCGTCGACCAGGCTGTGAAGGAAGTTGATGTTGAGAGTCGTCAGCGGGTTCATTTCGCGTTTCGCGTTATAGAGCAGATAATCAGAGGCGGCCAGATGCAGCCAACCCTGGCGGTAAGGCGCCGTCAAAGCTGCGGCTGCAAGTTCTTCCGACCCGCGCGCCCCGAAGTCCTGATGCAGAATTGCCAGACCCTGGCGCCAGTCATGGCCGGAATCCTTTTCAACCCCGGCTATCCACGAAACCGCTGACCGGCTTGAACTCCCTCCGAAGCAGGGTTCGCCGCTCAGTCTTTCGAACACTGCCAGTTCACCCCAGAGATTCCAGTCCCGGCGTTCTCCTTCGAACCCGGCAGCAGCAAAGCCGCGCCGTCTGAACCGCCCGGCGACCAGTTCAAGGTCGAAACCGGCAAAAGTATCTCTATATCTGCCCAGATAGGCATTTTGAGCATTGTCGGGCGCGGCGGCAATAATCAGTTCGGCTTCGCCGGTTGTGCCCGCGATACTGCGCACCCGCAAAGCATCGATGCCGGGTTTGAAAGAACCGTCGACGTAGCCTGGCTGAAATGGGCTCAGGACATCGATGACCGAGATGAAATGGCTGGTTCCAAAGCTGACCGGCTGGCGGCCCAGCTGGATATCGAACCCACCTGCTGAAAAAGCGAACTCGAACCTTTCCAGCTCGCCGGAAACATTGGTGAATGGTGCTGCCAGCAGTTCGGTGTCGCATCTGAATTTCTTGTATCCGGCTGTGAATCCGGTGGTGGCCGAGTTTTTGCTCACATACTGCTGACGAGCCGTCTGATGCCTGACTGTGAACTCATACTCCGCCTTGAAAATGCAGCCGTTCGATTCTTCCCTGAAGCTCAGGCGGTCACAGGTTTGCAGAAGGCTGTCATTTTCGGCAGTCATTCCTGACTGACTGTAAGCATCGGCGTAGCGGCTGTGATTGACCATCTGCCTCGTAGCCAGCGTAAAATCAATGGCAGAAACAGAGCCTGCAGATATGATTTCCAGAAGCACACCGACCACCAGCCATAGATATCTGGTGGTCGGTGTCGTCGAGTTTGCAGGCAGCAAGGGTTTCAACGTCTTTCTCCGGGGCATGCAGGAATTTCAGGTCGCTTTTTGCGTGTCGTCGCAGACTTTGCCGTCGCGTAATCTGACAACCCGGCCGGCGAAGTCGATGACCCGCTGATCGTGGGAACTGAACAGAAAGGTCACATGGCGCTCGACATTGAGGCGCTGCATCATGTTCAGCAGCCCGGCCGCCGTTTCTGAATCGAGGTTTGCCGTCGGTTCGTCGGCGAGAATGATGGCAGGCCGGCCGACCATGGCCCTGGCGACCGCAACCCGCTGTTGCTGGCCGCCGCTGAGTTCGGCCGGCCGACGATGCGCGAGGCTTTCAATGCCAAGTTCAGTGAGCAGGGGGGCAATTCTTGCCTCGTGTTCATTCTCTGGAACCCCCTGAAGCTGCAGGGTGAACTGAATGTTTTCACGGGCGGTCAACACCGGAATCAGATTGAAAGCTTGAAAAACGAAGCCGATGTTCAACAGGCGATATCTGGTGAGCTGATCATCGCTTCTGCAGCTTAAAGACTCGCCGTTAAGAAATACTTCGCCCCCGGTCGGGCGATCCAGGCCTCCGACCAGGTTCAGCAGAGTCGATTTGCCGCTGCCTGAAGGCCCGGCGATGACCGTGAATTCACCGGCTTCGATCTTGAGGTCGAGGCAGTCGAGGGCTCTTACTTCGACATTTCCTGACTGATAGACCCTCGAGACATTCTTCATTTCGACGCTGCTCATAACTCAGTCTCCTTAAAAAGTGCGCATGGCATCGGCCGGATTAACCCGCAAAGCCTTGTGGGCCGGATAAATCGAAGCGAGCAATACCAGGACGATCATGCCGGCAGTCAGCCAGAACATCCACGCCCATGACCAGGCAGTTGTAAGAATCGGCTCGAACAGAAGCCCGGCAACTTCCTGATTGCCGAACATCGAACTGAGATCGAGGCCATAAACCGAGCAGTACATGGTGGCGGCCATGCCTGCAGCCAGACCAACTGCAGAACCTGTTATTCCGAGCACCATGGCTTCGGCGGCGATGAGGCGCCTGATCCCGGTTTTCTGCATTCCGAGGGCCTGCAGAAGCCCGAATTCGCGGGTTCTTTCCAGAATGCTCATCAGCAGAAGGTTGATGGTGCCAAGCGCCACCAGCACGAAAAGCAGAAAGATCATGAATCTGAACTGGGCGCGGTCTATCGTCAGGGCGTCTGCCAGCTGTTTTGAGGTTTCTTCCCAGCGGAAAACTTTAAAACTGCCGTCTGGCGGGCAAACTGCCTGCATGGCCTTGTGCAGGTTTGCAAGCTTATTGACGTCGTCAATGATCATGGCCAGTTCGTGAACGGCGTCGGCGTTACCAAGGCCGATAGCCAGAGATTTCCGGTCGACGAACAGGGTGCCGCTGTCTATCTGGGTGACGCCGCTCCTGAAAATGCCGCTGATACGATAGAGTTTCGAACTGATTTCCCCCGAAAAATCCTGGAACATTACCACCAGCTTATTACCGGTCTTTATCTGCAGCCTTTCGGCAAGTTTCGCCCCGACATAGGCCCGGTCACCACTGCCGGCCGTTGGTAATCCGCCAGCGATCGATCGTTTGGGGAAGAGCAGCGGATTGACTTCGGCTTCATGGGAAAAGTCGATGCCGAGAACCATTACGGCAGCATTTTCCCGGCTGCTGCGGGCCAGTGCTGGAACATGCAGCCGGGGCAGGGCGTGACGGATTTCCGGGTTGCCGGCAATGATCGTGCTTGCCGATGCAAGATTGAAATACATTTCTGTCATGCGTTCTTCAAGGTAGCGAGGGTGATGGCAGCTGAGGTGCCCGCTGCCGCACCGCACGGCATCATCGATCATCTTTCTATAGGTGCCGTCTGAAAGGTTCTGCATCCAGATTACGAATGACAGGCTGCCGGCAATCATCAGCAGTTGCACCATGCTGCGCAGGGGATTCCGCCAGAGATTTCGCCAGCCAAGTTTCAGCCAGAGCATTGCCTAACCCTCCCGCAATGCTTCGGCCGGTTTCAGCCGGTAAAGCCTGTAGGTCGGAAGGGCGGCGACGAGAACGCCGAGTATCAGCATGGTAAGCATTGGAATGGCGGCTGAGAGACCTGTAGGAATGCAGAAAATCTGCGCTTTCAGCTGCGTGCCGCCCCAGGAGATATTGTTGATCCAATGGGTCAGGTCTATCGGGCGGTAAAACAGGCTCAGATTGATTGCCGTGCCTGCAACCGTGCCAATGAGGCCTGACAACGATGCCATGATCATGCTCTCAAACAGAACCAGCATTGCCAGGTGGGGGCGGGTGAGCCCGATTGCCTGCATGACCGCAAATTCGTGCCGGCGTTCGAGAAAAGCCATATACATGGTATTGAAGGTTATCAGGGCCAGGGCGGCGTAAAAAATGAGGGTCGTGACGATCTGCACGTTGAGCCAGATGGCAACGAGATCTGCGAGTTGTGGAAAAATGCTTCGCCAGCCCCTCACTTCGATTCCGGGGTTGGCGCGGCCAAGCTCTGCTGCCATTCTGTCGGCCTTCATCGGGTCTGCGATGAAAACCCTGAGGCTGTGTATCTGGCCTTCGAGCACCATCAGGCGGCGCAATTCGGTGATGTTGAGCATTGCCAGACTGGAGTCGCGCAGGGTGTCGCCTGATGA
This sequence comes from uncultured bacterium, assembly GCA_964585025.1. Classification (GTDB taxonomy): domain Bacteria; phylum Muiribacteriota; class Ozemobacteria; order Ozemobacterales; family Ozemobacteraceae; genus Rifleibacterium. The sequence goes on from CAZPCO010000197.1 coordinate 3,770, forward strand.
AAAGATGCCCTTTACGTGTAACAGGGCCGATGCCATCGAGCCATCGGCGGCACTGCTGAAAAAGACGATTTCGCTGCCGACCGAAGCATTCAGCTTTCTGGCGAGGCCCTTTCCGAGAAGAATTTCGCCACCTGCGCCACTAAGAAAAGAGCCGGTACAGACTTCATCAGCGAGCCGGCTGGTTCTGACTTCTGCCGCAGAATCGACGCCAAGAATCTGCGCCGGCTGGGTTCTGTTCTCTGATTCGCTGCCACAGCTGAGAAGCGAGAAGACGCTGATCCTGGGGCAGAACCCTCTGCTGCTGATGCCCGAGCTCTCTATTGCCCGCACCGCCTCTTTTTCTGAAATTGTATCGTTGATGGTCGGACTGTCGAGATAACCGGGCCGGGCAAGGCAGATATGCCCGTTTTCGCGGTCGGTGGCGTTGTTTATCATGTTCCAGAGCATGCCGTCGTAGTAACCCAGAGAAAAAACCAGCATAGCGCAGGTAAAAACCATCGCTCCCATGGTCAGCTGGGTTCTGCGACGATTGCGCCACAGGTTGCGCCAGGCGATTTTCAGCAGCATCAGCGGTTTCTCAGACTTTTCAGAGAAAACAGGCCGGGGGGCGGAACGAATGCAAAGTCGATGCTCTGATAGAGCATTTCTGTGTATTCATCAGGCTTGTCATCAGGCACGATGCGAAAAAGCATCGGCAGCCAGCGCCCGTCGATAAATCTGGGTTCTACAAAGCTCATGGTTCGCACCTTTATGCCTTCTTCGTCGAAAAAGTCGATTGAATCAGGAATCATCTTCAGGGTATCGACCCTGTAGATGATTTTTCCCCAGACGACAGCCGCGTCAGGCAGCGGCATCCCGGTTATTTCTACAGTGCCGCTCGCCTGGGCGGTAATTTCGAGTTTGAACAGCCTGTCGATCTTGTTGTCCTTGACCAGGTCGTCATTGGTGAGGTGGCTTCCCATCCAGCTGTCACCCATCAGGCTCGACGGGATCTTCATCGTTCGGTCGATTCCCGGAATATAATTCCAGATGTTGTTGTCGACTTTCAGGGTGCAGGTGCCTTTTTCGCGGGCCGGAGCGAGAATTCTGGTAAGGAACCTGTCGCGACCTTCGGTCCAGCTTTCCATTTCCAGGGTTCTTGTCCAGCGCCGGGTTTTGATGGTCATGCGGGTAACCCCGTGCGAACTGCTGCCCTGATACTGGGTCTCGACTGCCCTGACCAGGGCGACGGGATCGAGCTGTGTCTCAGGTTGCGGCAGACCCTCAGCCAGGCAACAGCTCACGACCAGCATCATGGCGATATGCAGGGCCAGTATGTGTTTCATTTATTTTCCTCTACGCCATAATCATAAACCCCCGCTGTCCCTTAAATCAACGCTATTCTCCGCGATTGGTCTCAGCTTGTTATTTAGGGGTGGTCGGTGATAGAATTTTACTATTACATCCGAGAGGGGTTTGATTATGAAAAGAATCATTGGCATCCTGACCGTCCTGCTGATCATTGCGGCTGCCCACAGCGCCAGTGCCGACTGGAACTGGACCTGGACCAAAGGGCAGGATGGCGTTGACGTCTGCTACCCCTCGAACGGCTGGACCTGGACTGAAGGCTCTGATGGCCGCCGCGTCGTTTATCCGGTTTCCGGCTGGACCTGGACTGAAAGCCGAAACGGTCGCCGGGTAATTTACCCGACGAATGGCTGGAGCTGGACCGAAGATCGCAACGGCCGCCGCATCGTTTTTCCAGTAAATGGCTGGACCTGGACCGAAGGAAACGATGGTGTCCGCATCATTTACCCGACGAATGGCTGGACCTGGACTGAAGGCCGCGACGGTCACCGCATCGTTTACCCGCTCAATGGCTGGACCTGGCGTGAAGACCCCTATGGTCGTCGCGTCGCTTACCCGACCAGCG
>CAZPCO010000197.1:5691-6547 GCA_964585025.1 uncultured bacterium
TGCGGGTTGAAGACCTTCTTTACAGTCAGCTGGTCAATTGTATTCCTTTGACCGAAGCCCAGCGTCCATACCTGTATCTGCTGCTCGAACAGATGGGCATCGATACCGCAGGCAGCGCTTACGACCCCGAACTCAACCGGGCACACTTTCTGCTGAACAATAATGATGTCAGGGGCGCCCGCGATCTGTTCCGTTCGATCGCCCGTCTCAGCAACAGCGATTACGTCAGGCGTGATGCCGCCTATATGGTGGGTTACTGCTCCGCCAATCTCAATGATTACTGGCAGGCGATCAGCGAATACCGTGACTTTCTCGGTCAGTATGATCGACACGACAATGAACGCCTGATTCCTGATGCTCTCTATGTTCTTGGCGTTCTTAACGAGCACGTCAGCCGCAAATCGGAAGCAGCCGAAGCTTATCGCAGCTGCATCGAGAGATTTCCGGCCGCCCAGGTTGCCGCCCAGGCGCGTGAACGTCTCAAGGAAATCGGTTATCGCGGCAGCGAAAGCCGTCGCGGAATTGCGGCTGCTGTCGTCGGCGCTCCCCGCCGGAACCCGTTTGAAACGGCTGGCGTCGATACCGCCCAGATCGCACGCGTCTGTCAGTTCATTTACTCTGTAGAACGGCTTGAAGGTGTAGAAGAGGCTTCAGGCAGGCTTACCGCCGCCGACCAGGGCCTTGAAACCGTTCAGAAATATCAGCGCCTGCTCTCAGAAAAGCGGGCTTTCGAAAATCTGCATCAGGGTGCTCCAGCTCGTTAAACTGAATGTTTCCGCTGTGCTGTTCGGCGGCTTAAGATAATGGAGAGGCGAACTGAAGATGCGTAACCTGTTGCTGCCGTTTGTGGTAGTTG
>CAZPCO010000198.1:0-580 GCA_964585025.1 uncultured bacterium
GTTTGTACGTTTTGTTTCTGGCCCACCCGAATCTGTATTTGTGGTTTTTTTTTCGCTTAAAACCATCACATTATGCCTGGCTGGCTGCCTAAAAAAAACGCAATGGCCAGATGTTGCATGGCGAACCACGCTATGGTGTGTGATACAGCCTGGCGAAACCTGGCAGCTCTTCAGGCATACCGCCTGTTGCACGGCCTCGCAGTCTTGCCGACCGCAGCGCTCGTGCCGGTTCTGCAAAAGCGTAGCCGCCGCATTTCTGAAGGATTCAAAGATTATTTCGGGCTGGTTGATCGTGCTGCCAAGCCGGTTCTCTGGGTTCACGGCGTTTCAATGGGTGAGTCGATGGTGGCAGCCGGTTTTGCCGGCGAATTGAGAAAGAGGTTTCCTGAACACCAGATTGCTTTCACCACCACGCATCCAGATGTGCATGCCAGTTTTATCAAACGCCGCCTGGCTGACCTGGTGGCCTATTTTCCTCTCGATAACCTTGTGGCGATGCGCCGGATTTTTGACCGCTGGCACCCGGCTGCCGTCTTTGTCGCAGAAACTGATTTCTGGCCCGAATTTTCCTGGCAGTGCA
>CAZPCO010000198.1:590-6534 GCA_964585025.1 uncultured bacterium
TTCCTCATCAACGGCAGAATCAGTGCGAAGATTGCTGATTTCTACGGCAGATTTCCCGGGCTTGCCGGGCTGGTTTTTGGCGCATTTTCACTGCTGGCAGTGCAGACAAAAGTCGATGCTGACCGCCTTCTGGCCATCGGAGTCGAGGCCGACCGAATCCGCGTTCTGGGTAACATGAAGGCTGATCTCACGCCGCAACAGCAGATAGATACAGAAGTTTTCAAACACTGGATTCGCGGACGCAGGTGTCTGGTGCTTGGCTCCGTGCATCCGGCAGAATTCGCCCAGCTCAAGCCGGCAATTCAGATGCTCGCTGATCATGAAACTGCTCTGATTGTGGCTCCGAGAAACCCATCCCTGGCTGCTGCATGGCTGAGTGAGCTGCAGGCAATCGACAGCAGCGCACAGCTGCGTTCAAAGTTGTCTACCGCTTCGTGCAGTCGCATTCTGTTACTCGACACCATGGGCGAACTTGCCGGCATCTACCGGCTTGCTGATGCAGCTTTTGTCGGTGGTTCACTCGACCCTGCGGTTGGCGGTCATAACCCCCTTGAAGTCATGCAGCAGCGGATTCCCCTGATCATGGGCCCACATTGCCGAAATTTTGCCGATATTGTTGCTCAATTGCAGGAAACCGGCGGGATTAAAATTGTCGATGACTGCCAGGGTTTTGCTGATGCCGCCAGACTGCTGCTCAGCGCCAGCCCGGACGCTGGCCTGATGGTTCAATCTGCTGATGCCGTTCTTGCTCAAAACCGCGGTTGTCTCCAGCGAACCATTCAGGTGGTGCTCGATGCAATCAATCTTGCTGCTTCTTCGACCTGAAATTAAAAGAGTCTGCTGTAAAGACCTGCTGGCACAGTTTTGCTGCCCGAACTACAGTCCCGGTTCATGAATGCCGATAATAATAGTGGGAAGTAGAAAAATCACGCTGGTTTTGTATATTTTCCCTCGCTGGCCTTTCATGCCTGATAAGGATTTGTGAGGCCCAGGAACATAAGTAAGGAGACGATTCATGAACTGCAGCACCTGCCCTGACCGCGAAATCTGTTGTAAATCGAATGCCCTCGGCGAAAGCGTTAAGGATTTTGCCAGATATAAAGAAGCTTTTCTGCGCACTCTGAGATGCCGTAAACAACGTTTTGGTTGACTGACCCCAGGTAAAACTCCCGACAAAAACGAGCGCGACTGAGGCCGCGCTCGTTTTTGTCGTTAATGACCGATCGCCGAAACCCTCTGTAGGCAATAAAAATGTTCGCGTCGGCCATTCATTCCAGTTTCATATCTATTGCCTGTGCCAATCCAAAATGTTACCATTTAAATTACCTTACCAAGGAGTAATAAGAGTATGAGAAAAGGTTATGCTGTTCTTGGTCTTGCTCTTGCCGCTGCTCTCTTCCCGGGTTATCAGGCCGGTGCCGAAGAAGGCAGATCCAGATATATAGTTCGCTTTGAACAGGAAGCTTTGAAAGTTTCCCGCCCTTCGCATGAAGCGGTCGTCAGCCATCTGCAACAGAACCTGCGCAAGAATCTGGCCGGTGTCAGCAAAGTGGTAAAATCGACCAAACAAGCCAATATTGCCCCTCTGTGGGTTGCCAACGCTTTTGCCATCGACGCTTCTGATGCTGAAATCAAAAGAATTGCTGCCATGCCGAATGTGGCTGAAGTCAAAAAGTCTGAATACCGTGTGTTTGTCGACCCCGATATCAGCAAAAAAGCTGTAAAAGACGCTCCGGCCGTAATTCAATGGGGTGTCCAGAAGGTTCGTGCCCCCGAAGTCTGGCAGAATTTCCGAATTGATGGCGCCGGCGTTGTCGTCGGAGTTCTTGATACTGGTATCGATGGAACGCACCCGGCTTTCACCGGAAAAATCCTTGCCTTCAAAGATTTTACTCCTGAAGCGGCCATTGAACCTTCTGATGGTCAGGGCCATGGAACACATGTCTGTGGTTCAGTCGCTGGTTCTAACGGCGTTGGCGTTGCCCCGGGTGCCCGCCTGATCGTTGGCCGCGTTTTTGATTCTAAGGGCGGCACTACAACCGAGATTCTTCTGGCTGCCATGCAGTGGATTCTTGACCCTGACGGGGTTCCAGAAACCAATGATGGCCCGAAACTGATCAACAATTCATGGGGCTCGAACGAATCCGCCGACAAAACCTTCTGGGTTGCCGTTGAAAGCTGGGTTAAAGCCGGCATTCTGCCGGTATTTGCAGCCGGCAATAACGGAATGTGGGGGGGCAAGGTTGGCTCTCCGGCTTCTTTCCCACATTCATGGGCGGTAGCCGCAACCACCAAAACCGATACGCTCGCTTACTTCAGCAGTCAGGGCCCCGTTGCCTGGGATGGCGTTTCTCTCATGAAACCAGATATCGCAGCCCCCGGCGATCAGATCATTTCCTGCGCCATCGGCGGTGGACTGGTCAGCAACAGCGGCACTTCGATGGCCTGCCCGCACATGGCCGGCGTCGCCGCTCTGATGTTCCAGGCTGATCCGACTCTTACCATTGAGCAGGCCCGCCTGATCGCAGAACAGACCGCAAAAGACCTCGGTGCCGCCGGTAAAGATCCGAAATTCGGCTCCGGACTGGTCGATGCTTATAAACTCGTCGAAAAGATTCTGCAGAATTCCGGCCTCAGTGCCGCTTTCGAAGCCTACGAATCTGCCATTCTCTCTGAACGTGCTCTGATCGGCGTACAGCCGGTTTCGCCGCTCGCAGCGCCTCTGGCACGCTCGATTGTCGAACGCGCCTGTGACCTCGATGAAGGCCAGTTCCGCGCCCTTGCCATCAGCGTCAGCCAGAATGGCGGCGAAGCATCGGCAAACCTCCTTCGCGAAGCCACTGCGGCCAGAACTGCCAGAGAACTTCACAAGTAACTTCTGCCCCCTTTCGCCGGCCCGGAAAACAATCTTTCCCGGGCCGGCTTATTTTTTGCCCGATGGCTTGACACCGGCAGTTAAATAACGCATTATTGTGCCCGAATTTGTAACTCAGGAGTGACCCCAATTGCAGGATTTCAGAGAATACATCGAACAGAACATCGTGGTTTTCGATGGTGCCATGGGCACCAGGCTCTACGAAAAGGGCGTCTATATCAACAGGGTTTATGACGAGCTGAATCTTTCTCAGCCAGCTCTGATCCAGGAAGTTCACCGCGAATATCTGGCAGCGGGCGCAATGGTTCTCGAAACCAACTCCTTTGGTGCCAACCGTTTCAAGCTCTCGCCACATGGTCTGGCTGACAAACTCGAAGTAATCAATTTTCAGGCCGCTAAACTGGCCCGTGAAGTTGCCGGTGACAAAGCCTGGGTTGCCGGCTCGATCGGGCCACTCGGAATCCGTCTTGAACCCTGGGGTAAAACTTCCGTCGAAGAAGCCGAAGCTGCTTTTTCTGAACAGGCCCGTGGTCTGCTGGCCGGCGGCGTCGACCTTTTCATTCTCGAAACATTTTATGACCTGAACGAAATCCATCAGGCCATTATCGCGGTTCGCAAACTTACCGACAAGCCGATCATCGCTTCGATGACCATCAACGAAGACGGCAACGCCCTTTATGGCACATCGGTCGATGTTTTCACTCCGAAACTGGAAATGTGGGGGGCCGATGTCATCGGCCTCAACTGCTCTGTTGGCCCGAAAACCATGTTCGATGCCATGGAAAAAATGCGGGCATTGACGACACTGCATCTCATCGCTCAGCCGAACGCCGGCCTGCCGCGCGTCGTCGATGGTCGCATGATCTATCTCTGTAACCCGGAATACTTCGGTGAGTATGCGCGGCGCTTCATTCAGCTCGGAGTCAGAATCGTCGGCGGCTGCTGCGGCACAACCCCGGAACATATTAAATGGGTTGCCAACGCCGCCAGATCTCTTACTCCCGGTGGCAAAAAAGAAATCTACCAGGAACTGAAGGCCAGGGATGACAATGCGGGCGACGTTGAAATCGTTTCGCTTGATAAAAAATCTTCTCTTGGCCAGAAGCTGGCCGCCGGAAAATTCATCGTTACCGCCGAACTGACACCCCCTAAAGGCTGCGAAGCCGAGTCGGTTATTCAGCGCGCCCGACAGCTGAAAGACGCCGGAATAGATGCTATCAATATTCCAGATGGCCCCCGGGCCTCGGCGCGACTCAGCCCGCTTGCTCTTTCACTGTTGATCGAACAACGGGTCGGAATCGAAACAATTCTGCATTATTGCTGCCGCGACCGCAATATTCTCGGCATCCAGTCAGATCTGCTCGGTGCTTACGCTCTCGGTTTGCGCAATATCCTTGCCATTACCGGCGACCCGCCTAAAGTAGGCAATTACCCGCAGGCTACTGCAGTATTCGATATCGATTCGATCGGTCTTGTAAACGTAATTCATCGTCTCAATCATGGTCGCGATCTCGGCAACAATCCGATTGGCCGGCCGACTGGCTTTGTCTGTGGCGTCGGCGCCAACCCCGGAGCTATCGACCTCGACCTCGAAGTCAGCCGTTTTGAATGGAAAGTCGATGCCGGTGCCGAATATGCAATTACCCAGCCGGTTTTCGACACCGAACTGCTCGAGCGCTTTCTTGACCGCATCAGCCATGTTCGTATTCCGATTTTTGCCGGAATCTGGCCGCTTGTCAGTCTGAAAAACGCCGAATTCATGAATAACGAAGTTCCCGGAGCTTCAGTTCCTGAATCTCTGATGGCCAGACTGCGCAAGGCAGACACTATCGAAGCTCAACGGGAAGAAGGTATCGCCATTGCCCGTGAAGCACTCGAAAGAATCCGCCCGATGGTCAATGGCGTTCAGGTAAGTGTACCTCTCGGTCGTGTCGAAAGCGTTCTCAAAGTCATAGACGTTCTGAACCGCTGATGGAGAAACCAATGAAACCTATTACTGTCAAAGAATTCCATGATCTTCTTCAGCAGAGTGTCCTGATCTATGACGGAGCCATGGGAACCAATCTTCAGATCCAGGGTCTCAAACCCGAGAATTATGGCGGGCGCGAAGGCTGCAGTGAAGCTCTGAATCTTTTCTGCCCCGAAGCTGTGATCAAGGTGCACAAGGACTTTCTTGCAGCCGGCTGCCAGGTTCTTGAAACCAACACATTTGGGGCCACCAGAATAACTCTGCGTGAATACCAGCTCGAAGACCGCGTCGAAGAAATAAACCGGCGTGCCGTCGAAATGGCCCGTGAAGCCATCGATGCGGTGCCCACCTCTTATCATCCTCTTATCGCCGGGTCTATTGGGCCGACTTCGATGCTCCCGTCTCTTGGAAACATCTCCTTCGATGATATGGCTGCTGCCTATACTGAGCAGATGCGAGCCTTGCTCGATGCCGGCATCGACATTTTCCAGATCGAAACCTGCCAGGATCTGCTGCAGATCAAAGCGGCGCTATTTGCGGCTGATGAACTTTTCCGCACCCGTGGCAGCCGCTGCCCGGTGGTTGTGTCTGTGACTCTCGAACCATCCGGAAACATGCTGGTTGGCAGTGATATCGGTGCTATAACCGCTGCCCTCGAACCTTACGATTTTATTGACATGCTCAGCATCAACTGTGCTACCGGCCCTCTCGAAATGGTTCGTCATGTCGCTCATCTCGCCGAATTCTGGCCGCGTGCCGTCGGTGTCATGCCCAATGCCGGATTACCCGAAAATGTCGATGGCAAGCCTTTTTATCGCATGACTCCCGAAGAGTTCGCTTCCTTTCACAAGCGTTTTGTAACTGAATACGGGGTCAATATGGTCGGCGGCTGTTGTGGCACCCGTCCGGAACACCTTGCCGAAGTCGTCAGGCAGGTCGCTGGCCTCAAGCCGGCTCCCAGGCAGGTCAAAAAGCAGGCAATGGCAGCCAGTCTTTTTTCGGCAGTCGCTTTGCGCCAGAACCCGGCCCCGGCTCTGATCGGCGAAAGAACCAATGCCAACGGTGCCCGCCAGTTTCGTGATCTGCTCGAAGCCGAGGAT
>CAZPCO010000199.1:0-6502 GCA_964585025.1 uncultured bacterium
AGGAGAATTGAGTATGAAGTTTTTTATCAGTCTTCTTGTAGTGTTCATGATGCTCGGTTTCGTATCGGCCCCGGCGATGGCATGCGACCACAACTGTGGTGACTGCCCCAACAGCGGTGACTGCAATCATGATCATGATCATGACAAAGAATGTGATACCGGTGACTGCGGTCATGACGGCGACGACAACAATGGCGGCAGCGGTAATGGCGGCGGTTGCAACGGTGGCACCTGCCCAATCTGAATTTTAAGCTGATTTCGACGGGCCTTTCCGGCATACGGAAAGGCCCGTTTTAATTTCTGCCGAGTTGCTGTATCATCAGCCCATGAATATTGCCAGAGCTTTCTTTTCCCTGTCGGCACTCACGGTTCTCTCCCGCGTCAGCGGTTTCGTGAAAGTGGCGGCTTTTGCCGCATTCTATGGACGTTCGGCTGAAGCCGACATGTTTATGGCGATCATGATCATTCCGGATCTCATGTATCGTTTTCTCAGTGAAGGTCTGGTTTCAAGCGCCTCAGTGCCGATGTTCGTCGATCTGCGCAATGACCGGGAGCAACTTGGCCGATCATTCTGGACCCAATTCTGGTTGTCGGTTTCGGTTGGAGTGCTGCTTGTTCTCGTGCTTTCAGTTCTATCTGGTCCGATCTGTCGCTCGCTGACTCCTGGCTTTGCAATCGAAGACCTTGGCCGCATGCAGTTTATGTGGGTGCTCGTCAGCACTTATCTGGTTGCCGGCCTGGCTTCCGGGGTTCTGACTGCGCTGCTGAACTCGCGAATGAGCTTCGCAGCGCCAGCTGTCGGCCCATTACTCGTTAATCTGGCTATTATCGCCGGAATATTTCTGGCCCGGGGTGGGGCGGTCGAAATGATTGCATTTGCAACCGTTGCCGGTGCCGTGATTCAGGTTGTCTGGCTTTTCTGGCTGCTGTACCGCGAACGTCTTTTTGACCTGAGTTTCAGAAGTGCGATGGTTATAGACCCCACCATTGCCAGAGAATTCATTGCCGCTGTTACTCCTGTCGCCATATGGATTTCCGTGCTCCCATTCATGCCTGTCTATGAGAGATATCTGTTGTCCATGCAGGCAACCGGATCAGTAGCCACTCTCAATTATGCAGAAAAGCTTTTTAATCTGCCTCTTGGAATTATTTCGATCAGTCTCGCTCACGTAATACTGCCGCGATTGAGTATGCTCGATGCCCAAAACCGGCCGCGCTTTCTCTTTAAAATGTTTGCAGCGGCCGCAATCGCCATAATTCCAGTCGTGCTGCTGATTCAGGCCTTTTCAGACAGTATCGTCAGCCTGGTCTATCAGCGGGGTAAGTTCTCAGCCGCCGATGCCGGCATTGCTGCCGCCCTTTTTCGCAGCTATTCACTGGCTCTGTTGCCGGTTTCGCTGGGGATGGTTCTCAACCGTGGTTTCTTTGCCGCCCGGAATTATCTGATGCCGTTCTTTGCCGGGCTTTCGGCTGCTTCGGTGCAGTTTTACCTTGGTGCCAGGCTGGTAACGGCTTACGGCGTTCCAGGGATTGGCTACGCAGCGGCTATAGCCTACTCGGTTCAGATGCTCATTCTGCTGCTGATCTTCGTCAGACCTCGTCAGGCCGGTCTGGCAAAGTCACAGCTCAGTGCATGAACTTTTCTGAAGAGAGGATTTTCTGGGTCTGGAGAAATTCTTCCCGGTCGGTTTCAGGGAGAAATACAGCGCCGGCAAACCCATCTACCGCAGTCGATTTATAGACCCGGTTATTGTGACTTTTGCTTAACTGCCAGGTGTCGCTGGCGTTAGCGACCAGGGTGAAATCATCAGGCACTTCGATTTCAAGGTTTACGGCGGCGAAATCTACCGGAAACACTCCCCATTTCGAGACCAGCGGGCCGACCATAAAACGCCGGCCATACTTTTCGTGTTCGAAAAAGCTGGTAAAATCTTCAAGAAGAAAACCGCGCTTTTTGTCGCTTTTGTCGCGTTCCTGTTCGCGCAGAGCCTTTCTGACGCTGTCGATGCTATAATTGATCGATACTTTGGCATTGAGGTCGAAGACGATGCTTTCATCCGGTTTAAGGGTAAAAGTGTGGCGCGGCTGATCACGGCGGTAATTGATGTTCTTACCGTTAACCGAAACCCGAATCTGGTTCTCGGAAGTTGGGTAGAGAATTCTGAATTTTACCGAGCTCTCGAGGGGGTCGAGCCCCTGATTCTTGACAGTCACTTTGAGGGAAGATTCAGCATCGTTGCCGTAAACCCTGACCCTGGCGTCACAACTGGTCACCTTGAAATGTTCGGACAGGCCCTTTTCTATGATCAGCTCGGGAAAACGGGGGAGCATATTGCGCGGTGAAGCCTGGAGAGAAACTGCAGACAACGCCAGCAGTATCACAAGAAGCCTCAGATATTTTTTCATTTTGTATACCTCCATACGGGTCGGTCTTCGAATTATAGTCGCAGCCACCCCCAAATGTCAAAGCACTGGAAGTTTTGCTTTTGCTGGGGTAATATATTGCATTATGCCGTCTGTTTTCGAAAGGAACCGGTTTTGAAAAAGAAAGTCACCGTATTTGCCGATCTGCACACCCACAGTACTGCTTCCGACGGCATGCTCACACCTGAACAGCTCGTAGAAAAGGCCGCAAACATCGGTCTTAAGGTTCTGGGTATTACTGACCATGACAGTGTTGCCGGTATCGATGCCGGCAAAAAGGCTGCGGCAAAACATGGAGTCCGCCTGGTACCGGGTATTGAACTCTCCTGCGGCTGGGAGGGCAGAGATTCTTCCGTTCACGTTCTCGGGCTGTTCGTCAATACCGACGCTGCTGAGCTCGTCGAACTTCTCGAAACACAGAAAAAATCGAGATTCGCCCGTGCCCATAAGATTCTCTCGCTTTTGACGCAGCAGGGGTTCGCCATGGATGAACTGGCTGCAAATTTTAACAACTCTCCGGACAAAGTTCTTGGCCGACCGCATCTCGCCAGATTTCTCGTCGAGAAGGGCTATGTAAAGGACTTTCAGGAAGCTTTCGATCGTTATCTGCTGCGTGGCCGTCCGGCATATGTGCCCAAAGACCACGTCGAACCCGAAACCGGCATCTCGGTCATTCATGCCGCCGGAGGGATTGCCGTTCTTGCTCATCCAGGTCTTATTCCCGACTGGGACAGAGTCTGGGAAAAAATTCAGGCCATGCCGTGGGATGGCATCGAAGCCTTCTATTCCGAACATACCAACAGCGATGTCAGAAAATTTCAAAACATTGTCGACGCCAGAAACTGGATCGCTTCAGGTGGCAGCGACTATCATGGTGATTATGGCAAGGATGTAGATCGTCTCGGCCAGGCAGGTCTGTCAGAAAAGCAGTTTGAACTGATGCGCGAAAAATGTCTGGCCAGAGGTATCAGCTGCTGAGCTGTTCAAGCGGCAGGGTAATCGTGAAGGTGGTTCCCTGGTTTATTTTGCTGGTGACGCTCATGTTGCCTTTGAAAAGCTGAACGATACGATAGGAAACCGCAAGGCCAAGCCCGGTTCCATGCCAGTCACGCTTGGTGGTGTAAAAAGGGTCGAAGATCTGGTCGAGCTGGTCTTCAGGTATGCCGCAGCCAGTGTCAGAAATCTTGATGACTGCCGATTCGGTCGGTGAGCTGATTCTGCCGAGCTCGACCGTTATCGTTCCCGCGCCTGAAATTGCCTGAGTGGCGTTGAGCAGAAGATTGACGAGTAACTGTTGGAACTGGTTTTTGCTACCCGAAAGAATGCATTTCTGGTTTCCATGCAAAAATTGCACCTCGATCTGGTCATTTTCGCGCTGGTAGCGCAGCAGCTTGATCGTTTCTTCTATAAGAGCCACCAGATCGAATTGATTGCCTTCAAACCGCTCCTGGCGGGAAAAAATTCTCAGATCGTCGATTATTCGTTTGACCCTGCCAATATTTGCCAACACCAGGTCGAAAATTTCGTTGCGTTTCGTTTGATCGTTGTCAAGTTTCTGCAGAATCTGAATCGCATTGGAAATGCCGGTGAGGGGGTTGTTGATCTCATGAGCGATGCCGGCGGTAAGAATGCCAAGAGCGTTGATCTTTTCGGTGCGGGCCAGAATCTTTTCCATGTTGTGCTTTTCGGTGACATCACGGATAACGACCTGAACCATAGGGACACGTGCGTCGGGCAGCTCGGTCGGAATGCCGCGAATTTCGAGTACTGCAGGGTAGCTGCGCGGAAACCCGGTTACGATGGTACGGGAAATGTTGAGTCTGGTTTCATAGACCCTGGTGACGAGCTTTCCGATCTCGTTGAATACTGGAGAAACCGAACTGAGGGCCTTGATGCTGGTGCCTGGCTCGATTATCACGTCTTTCAACGGCAGCAGTGAGCTGACGCGGGAACTGACAAACTGCAGCTTCGAGTGGTCTGAAAACAGCAGGATTCCGTCAGGAGAATTTTCGACCAGCTGTCGGTAGCGCTTCTCAGATATCTCAAGATGGCGGGTAAGGTTGTCGATGCGCAGATGGGCTTCGATACGGGCCAGCAACTCACTGCTGGAAAACGGCTTGACGATGAAGTCGTTCGCTCCGGCTTCGAAGCCCTCGAGTTTTTCTTCAAGCGAACCCTTGGCGGTGATGAAGATAACGCACAGCGATCTCAGGTTTTCATCGGATCTGATGCGCCGGCAAACCTCGATGCCGTTGAGCTTTGGCATCATGATGTCGAGCAGCATCAGATTCGGTCTGAATTTCCTGATTTTATCGAGACCATCCAGGCCGTCATATGTCTGGCAAACCTCGTAGCCTGATAGAGAAAGAGTTTCATACAGATAGTCGCTGATGTCGGGCTCATCTTCGACTATCAGAACCCTGTTGATGAAATCTTCCCCTTTGACTTGGCTGTTCAAAACAGATCAACCTCTGACAAATACGCTGAGTGTTTCCATGTGAAAGGTTCCTGGGAACAGGTCGAATGAATAGACGCTTTCAAGCCGGTAGCCGAGCTGCTTGATCGCCTTGGCGTCGCGCCTGAAGGTCATCGGATTGCAGGAAAGATAGGTGATCAGGCGTGGTTTGATGCCGGAAAGACCGCGTAATACTCTTTGGGAAACGCCGGTGCGCGGCGGGTTCATATGCAGCGCGGCGATTACTCCCTTGGTTAGCGGAGTGTTGAAAATGGTTTCGGCTTTGCGGCAGAGAAAGCGGCTTTTCGATGAGGTGCGGGTTTTCTGGTAGGCAAGCGCATCCTGGTAAGATGAAATGTTGCACTCGACGCCATGCACTTCTTCAAAAAGATTTTCGAGCAGAAAGGTCTGGGTTCCGCAGCCGCAGTAAAGGTCGATGAACTTGCCCTTGTGCTGACCGGCCTGATAAATCGAAAGCAGAGTGTGCAGAATGGCTTCGGAGCCTTCGAGATTGTTCTGGAAGAAAGAGTTTGGCGAAACGCGCCAGTTGCGACCCATGAAAGTGAAGGGGCCCTTTTCGCGCACCAGGGTCAGATGATTGCCCATGTCGGAATGGGCTTCGAGTCTGCTCAGACTTTCAGTCTGATCGAAAAACGCCTGCATCGAGTCGAGCATTTCCTGTGAAGGGGCACTTTTGAGGAGAAAAGCGCAGTGCTGCTGCGGTGCGAGAGTTCGCAGAACGATCGAGTTGATGTTGCCGGCCAGTGGTCTCTGTTCAGGTTTGTTCATGTGGGCGCAGAGACTGTCGTAGACATCCAGATTGGGCCGGCACTGGACTATGCAGCCCTTCATCGGCACTACATCGTGGGAATGATAGCGATAGTTGCCAAGTATGACGCGGTCTCCGTCGATGGCTACTTTCAGCTCCATCTTGTTGCGATAGCCCGTCATCGGCAGTGGTTCCATCGGGTAGATGTGTTCGGGAGCCAGAGGCTTAAGAATGAAGCGCAGAGTTTCTTCTTTTTCGCGCCGCTGAGTTTCGGGGAGGATGTGCAGCCAGTGACAGCCGCCGCATTCCGGAAAATTGGGGCAGGGTGAGGTGCGTCTTTCACCTGATTTTTCAATGATTTCTTCGATGCTGCCGCGCAGATAATCCGATTTTTCTTCTTCTATTTTGACGCTGACCCTGTCTCCCGGTGCTCCGTAGGGTACAAATACAACTTTGCCGTCCAGGTGCCCGAGTGCATCGATTCCGTAGGTCATGCGTTCAAGTAATACGTTTTCCATTCGCGTTCCTCATTATTGGTTAAGGCTGCTGTCGCAGCGGGTCTGCTGAAATCGCCGGCAGACTGAAAGGCAGTCAACAGCACAATTCTGTTGCGCCGCGCATAAAATAGCCCATTTCCCAGCCAAATGTCAACTATACTTTACCCGTAGCCGCTTTTTATCTTTTGCTTTGTCTCCGGGAATGTGTTATAATCTCACGCGTATGCTCAACTAGGGTTGTACCTCTCTGCAGGCAATGCTTGGTTAAGCAACTAAATTCAAGGAGATTTGCCATGTCTGTAACCAAAGACGCAAAAACCAAGGTTATCGAAACTTACAAACTGTCTGACAAAGACA
>CAZPCO010000200.1:0-6489 GCA_964585025.1 uncultured bacterium
TGCAGAATATGCTTCTTGATACCGGTCGAAAGCATCAGAATATCGTAAACTTTCAGCGGAAATTCAACAGAAGGATTGAAAGTGGCGACAAATCCTGCTTTAACGAGCAGAAGCGGCTGAATTTCGCGGCCAAGAAACTGCAAAAACAGATTCTCGACCTTCTCGAAATTGACCAGCATCAGCTCACGCAGTGCTTTCTGGCGGATCAATGCGTTTTTGTGGAGAAAAAAGGCCTGAATGTATCTGAGAGCTTCGTCGCAGTCGATCTGACGCAACAAATGCACAGCATGCAGCTGCACCCGGAAAGACTTTGAAGTCAATCCGACCCTCACCTGTTTTTTGAATGCAGTCGGATCGCGCTGCTGCAGCAGTGAAAGCCCGGCGCAGACAACTTCAGGGTCGCTGCCAAGAAGAATCATCGGCACCATATCGCAGTCGGACGCGTTGCCAAAGCGACCGAGAATTGTAAGCCCGGCTTCGATCATACGCGGATCATTTTCCGAGGCGATACAATTGCGCCAGGCCTGAACAACTTCTTCAGAGGGAGGTTTTCGCAGCATCTGAGTTATGACTGAGGCTTTCGCCGGTTCGGCGCCGGCAAGAAAACCGGCAATCACCTGCGGAGTGACTTCGAGTCCTTTGAGCTGCCCTTTGAGTTCAACGCGGGCCAGTTCGAGATTCAGCACCCACTGTGCCAGCTGCCGGCAGACAGGTGAGCCGTCACGGGCGGAAATATCCTTGACCAGCCCGGCCATATAGGGTGGTATCCCGGTGGCAACAAGCTCTTCGAGAGCTATCTGCCGGCTGACTTCGTCAGATGATTGAAGCGAAAGCTCGATCCAGTCGTTCAGATCAAGTTTTTCAGGCCATTTCCCCGTATTTGAACCAGTAGTCATTCATTAACCTGTTTTCGCCATATTTTATACCAGTATATCAAAATGCCTCTCTCGATGTGAAAAAATTCGCGCCTGCCCAATGATCGGCAAATTTCGATTTTAGTCTGGCGTAAATGGCTGGAGGCTGTATAATTGTACAATCAGTCAAGCCTCAAGAGGTATTTTATGACCGCCGTAAAAATGAGAAGACCTTCAGCTCTGCTGTTCACCCTGATGCTGATTTTTTCAATGCTGCTCAGTCCGGCGATGGCGCTCAAAGAAGAGACCGGCACCGGCCGTCTGCGCGTCAGTTTTTCTTCTGCCGTCGAAAACAGTCTCAAGAAGTCTGCGGCTGCCCTAGATAATGCAATCCTCAAGCTTTGCTCGAACCTTGACAAATCAGACAATATCGACATCCGGGTCAACTGCCATTTTTACGACAATACCATCAGGCGCTACGTCATTTCGGCCAGCGGCAAAGCCATATTCACCGGCAGGCTCCCCTTCAGGCCAGACAAGAGTGACTATTTCATCACCAGCAACCAGGAGATATCGTTAGACGTCAGTCTGACTGACGTCAAATCGACAAAGGAAGCAATTTCGTTTGGTTTCGATATCACGGTCGTCTTTTCTCTCGACCGTATGGCCTACAAAATGGTTCAGACCATTCCGCATCTCACGGCTTCAGGAGCTCTCGGGCCGGCATTCGATCTGCTTGCCGAGTTCTGCAGCAGACTGAACATCGGTATTCTTTCGAAGGCAATTTCCGAAACATGCCGCAACTTTTCGACAGTGGCATTCACCAAAGCCGGAACCGAACTGATCAACCAGGCCGGCAAAAACAACAATCTCGGCAAGGTCATTCGCGACAGCATCAACAACGACTCGATTCTCAACTATCTGGCGCTGACCATTCTGAAAACCGCAACGACTACGATGATCAGCATAACCGGGGCGACGCTCGGCTCGATGGTTGGCTCTGTCATTGCGCCAGGGGTTGGCACCACGATCGGCGCCTATTTCGGCAGTCAGATTCTCAGCCTTGTCGCCAAAGCGGTCGTTCATGAACTGACCGCCGAGATTCCAGTGAAGATAAATATAAAAAGAATGGTCAACAACTGGCGGGTTCTCGAACGACATCCTGGCGATGCCAGAGCCACCGCCACCTACGAAGAAGCTCGGCAGCGTATCAAGAAACGAATCATCAGAGAATTCGGCAACGAGAAGTTCAGCCTTTTCAACACCCTGCTCGAAGAAATCGACGATATGAACTCAAGCGATCGTCCATCCACCGTACCCCTGCTCAAAGATCTCCAGGAAACCCTGATGTTCAAAGTAACGATGGATGGAGACTGGTATTTTGCCCGGCAGTATCATCAATTGCGCCAGGCCGTGGAAAAATGGGGACTGCAGAAACAGGTCGTTTTTACCACCGATGAACGCCTGCAAAATTCCGGCAGATAATTGACTTTTGCCGCGTTGGGTGAGATAATCTGAAACTGTTTTGAAGCCCTTTTCAAGCGAATTTATCAAGGAGCTGTTTTTTAATGAAGCAAACCGCAATGGAGAAAGAAAAAGTGACCTCTACCAAAAGACTTCCGTACAAAGTCAAAGACATCGATCTCTGGCAGCTTGGCCGCAAGGAAATCGAAATCGCCGAGCACGAAATGCCCGGCCTGATGGCTATCCGTGAAAAATACGGCAAAAAGAAACCGCTGCGCGGCGCCAGAATCATGGGTTCGCTTCATATGACCGTTCAGACCGCCGTTCTCATCGAAACTCTCGTTGAACTTGGCGCCGATGTCAGATGGTGCAGCTGCAACATTTTCTCCACCCAGGATACCGCCGCTGCTGCAATCGCCAAAGCCGGCATTCCCGTTTTCGCCTGGAAGGGCGAAACCCTCGAAGAATATTGGTGGTGCACCCGGGAAGCCATCATCTGGCCAGATGGACAGGGCCCGAACCTCATCGTCGATGACGGCGGCGATGCTACCCTGATGGTACACCTTGGCGTCGATGCCGAGAAGAACCCCAAGACCCTCGACAGAACTGCCGATGGCGAAGATGAAGCTCAGCTTCTTGCCATTCTCAAACAGACTCTCAAATCAGAACCCCAGAAGTGGACCAACATCGCCAAAAACATCAAAGGCGTCAGCGAAGAAACCACCACTGGCGTTCATCGCCTCTACAAGATGATGGAAAACAAAACTCTGCTGTTCCCGGCCATCAACGTCAATGATTCAGTCACCAAATCGAAATTCGACAACCTCTACGGTTGCCGCGAAAGTCTCGCCGACGGCATCAAGCGCGCTACCGACGTTATGGTAGCCGGCAAAGTTGCCGTAGTCTGCGGTTATGGCGATGTCGGCAAAGGCTGCGCCCAGAGCATGCGCAACTTCGGCGCTCGCGTCATCGTCACCGAAATCGACCCAATCTGCGCTCTGCAGGCCGCTATGGAAGGTTATGAAGTCAAGACCGTTGAAGATACTCTCGGCACCGGCGACATTTACATTACCACTACCGGCAACAAAGACGTCATCACCGCCGACCATTGTTCCAAAATGAAGGATCAGGCGATCGTCTGCAATATCGGCCATTTCGACAACGAAATCCAGATGGCAAAGATCGAAACCTGGCCCGGAATCAAGAAAACCAATATCAAACCCCAGGTCGACAAATATACTTACAAAGATGGCAGGATGATCTACATCCTGGCCGAAGGCCGCCTGGTCAACCTCGGCTGCGCCACCGGTCACCCCAGCTTCGTAATGAGCAACTCATTCACCAACCAGACTCTCGCCCAGCTCGACCTGTGGCAGAACGAACACAAGGTTGGCGTTTACACTCTGCCGAAGAAACTTGACGAAGAAGTAGCCCGCCTGCATCTTGAAAAAATCGGCGTCAAACTCACCAAGCTGACCCCGAAACAGGCTGATTACCTCGGCGTTCCGGTCGAAGGCCCCTACAAACCCGACCACTATCGTTATTGATCTCTCGAACAAGCGCCCGGGCTCAAAAGCCCGGGCGTTTTTTTTCTGATGACAACGGCAGGAAATCAAGGTTCCTGGATAGAACCTGTAAATTTTTGTCAGTCTTTATAACTTTCGGATTCTGTCAATTGAGCCGGCTTGAGAGTTATTCGCAGCCATTCATCTGATGGCGGCGGCAGCGAGCATGGCGTTGATGTTTTCTTCAACGGCACGGCGGTTTTCACCGGCGATGCGATGCAGCCGGTCAGAGAATTCCTGGCGGCGTCCTGCAAGCTGGTTGAGCTTTTCTTCAAGATAGGCGCGGGTTGCATCCTGCGGAGTGCAGCACATTTGCCAGCGGCAGGCGGCAGCAAAAGCCGAAACCTTTGGGTCGTAAGCTATGCCGACCCATGGAATCGAAAGACAAGTCGCGACGATGCAGCCATGCAGGCGCATCGAGATGACGATATCAAAGTCGGCAAAAACTGCGAGCGGGTCAGCTGCATAAAGCACTTCCCCTGCCCAACCGGCCGACTTCCAGGCTTTTTCGTCTTCTTCGGGCTGGAATGCGACCGGCACGAGTTCGAGATTCTCCAGATCCTTCTGCATGGCAATCAGGTCAGCAGCGATGCGATCCGAGCCGGGCACGGAAGTGCGGATAACTGCGCCGAGACGCAGAGTTCCCTTTTTGCGTCGTTCTGGAGCGCTGCGAGGTTTATCATTCAGAAACACCAGGTCGGCACAGACCGGAACGGCTTCTTTGCCGGTCAGACCACAGGCAATGCCGGCCGATTCATTGTCACGGGTGCTGAGAAAAGCGGCCCGGCCAAGTTCGAACCCCAGCCAGCCACGCAAAAGGCGGGCGACGATACCAGTTCCCGGGTAAGGCCCGAACCCCTGGGCAGGCAGAAACGTCTGAGCGCCGCAAAACCGTGCCAGGGTGATCAACGACAGATAATAAACCAGACTCAGGTTGCTGGTGGCAGACTGTAGAACGCCGCCGCCAGGAACGATCAGCGCCCGGCAGGTGAGCAACTCTTCGGCAACCTGCATCAGATCCGATCTTGGCACCAGCCGAATTCTTCCTTCAGGTGCGCTGGTTATCCTGCCGCGGTTCAGTATCGCGATATCGAAGTCGGGAAAATCGATGACGAATCTGCGGATAAAGGTATCGCAGAGCAGTTCATCGCCGGCGTTACCGAAGCCGAAATATCCGACAAGCATGACTTTTCGAGGTTTCTCGGTACCAAGCTGCAGAAGCAGCTGTATGACCGCCACGGCCGCCACAATGATCAGACCCAGTATCAGGCCGAGCCAGAGGCCATTGAAATCACGCAGCAGACTGAGCAACAGCGGAGTGTGAAAATGGCAGAGCGAGTTCAGTGCCGAAACCTGCCCCATTTGCATGAAGACAGCCAGCAAAGGCAATATTGCAAAGTTTTTCCGCAGATAGAAAAAGATGAACAGCAGCCCGGCCGGGTAACCGACGAGAAATTCCTTGTTGCGCGGTCTGGCGACGAGAATATTTTCGAGAAAGGTTCTGAAAGTATCTTCAGCTTCAGAAGGTTTGAGGAAAGTCACGTTGCCGGAGCGCAGCACATAGAGCAGAACACTTGCAGCGGCAGCCGCGAACAGCACACCGGCTACCGGAGTTATTGGCTTGTGCAGCAGACCGAAAACACCGCGACCATATTGTTTTAGCGACCAGAAACCGGTTATCAGCAAAGGTAGAATGAATGCAAGCTTTATACCTCTGAATTGGTCAAACTTGAGCAGGTATTCAATTTCGGAATAGAGACCGGCGATCAGCAGACCACCGAAAAGCGAAGGCAGCACCATACGCAGAGAAAAGCCAGGCAAATTGCGGAAAAAACCGGCGGCAGCGTTTTGCTCGAGGCGCTTCATCGCCCAGATAATACCTATAGAAGCATATGAAACAGCGCCAATTACACCGGCAGCGGCAGTGAAACGATCGCCGGAAACGGCAAAGCAAAAGACAGCAAACACACCGACTGCCCCGAGGCAGAGGTTAGGGCTCATGGTCGGCCAGAAAGCAATATGCAAAAGAATCAGCAATCCGAGCATCAGTGAAATGCCGGTCGCCAGCTTTTCGAAAATGGTCATGCGCCCGACCATGTGGCGCGGCTCATGCATACGCTCGACCGGATTGGCCGCAACCCTGAAACCGGCTTCTGACAGTTCTCCGACAATGCGGGCGAGATAATCGAGATTGAAAGTTGCAAGGTTTTCGATGAACCGTTTGTCATCCTGAAAAAAGCAACGGATATAAAGCATCTTCAGACTGCGGTCCTTGACGGCGCGCACCCACCTGGCAACCGCACGTTTGACGTTGTAAACCTGATCGAGTTCCTTGCGCCCGATGCTGTGAACCCGCACGAACGGACGGGTGGCCGCCAGACCGGCCAGATAGCTGTCTATACCGTCCTGCAGGTTGAATTCAACCCAGCCGATACGGTATGAGCGTTCCTTGAAAATCTGAACGATTTTGTTCAGCTCACCGCGTGCGCCCAGCATCTCTTCTTCTGCGAACAAAAGAGCCGAGACACTCGCCGGGGCCGGCAGTGAACTGATAATTTTCGCGGCAGTATCTGCAGAAAGACCAGGGTAATTGAACACTCTGACCA
>CAZPCO010000201.1:0-6459 GCA_964585025.1 uncultured bacterium
GTGGCGCTGATGAAACATTGCTGTTGAACCTTGACCGCAAAGAAGATATCATTACAATCGCAAAGGTTGAAGGTATTGCATTACTGCGTGCCCGTATCGATATGCTTGCAAGATGCATCGAACTCCAGCGCCGTTACGTTCAGCCCCTGCTTATTCTTGAAAACCTGCTTACGCAGATCGGAGGACCCGAAGCGTGAATCAATATATAGCCCTGAGACTGCGCAAATTACCCACCGTCTACTGGACTCCCCTTCCAGAAGGCATGAAAATTGAAGCGACAAATGACGTTGTCGTAACCACTCAGCATGGGTGCGAAGTGGCCAGGGTTCTGCAGGTTGCAGATACAAGACCGGCCGGTCTCAAGTCCGAAAGTGACCCTTTCATCATCGAAATACAGCGCGTTGCCGATCTTGAAGACAAAGCCCGCATCGCCGATCTCAAGAAAAAGGAGCGCGAAGCTTTTCTTCAGGCCCGCGATAAAATTGCCCAGCATCAGCTGCCAATGAAACTTCTGAAAGCTGAATTCCTCTACGATTTCAGCAGATTGATCTTCTATTTCAAGTCCGATAACAAGGTAGATTTCCGTGATCTGCTCAAAAGTCTGGCCGGAATATTCAAAACCCGCATCGAACTCCGTCAGATTGGCGTCAGAGATGAAACCAAACTTCTTGGCGGCATTGGCTGCTGCGGCAAGGAAGTCTGCTGTGCCCAGTTCATGAACACTTTTTATCCGGTTTCGACAAAAATGGCCAAGGAACAGAATCTGAGCCTGAATCCAGCTAAGCTATCCGGAATCTGCGGCCGATTGCTGTGCTGCCTTGGCCATGAACATGAATATTATGCTTCGTTTCATGGCAAATTCCCGAAAATTACTGCCGAAGTCGTTGTCGGTGCCGAAACGGGCAGGGTTATGGATATCAATTATATTACCCGGAAAATTCTTATCGGTTTTGCTGATCGCCGCAAGGCCTCTTATGACCTCGACAAGGTTTGTGGCCGCAAAGACCAGACGACCGGGCGCAATCTCTGGTGGGTCAGCATTCCAGGCGCAGAAGAACCCGACCTGAGCATCCTTCTCAAGAATCTGAATCCGCCAGGTACCGGCAAGAAGAAGAAGAAGGGCGAAGGCCCGGTCCGGGGCGAAAACTCTGGAAAACGAGAGAGTGCTGAACAAAGGCCTGGCAGAGAACGGCGTTCTGAGCCAGACGAAGAAACTCCTGCCGATCTGAATGACCAGAATGAAGACATTCAGGATGAATAAGAAAATTGCATGTCGAACTTGGCAGCGAATCGTGATATAATCCAAAAACTTATGCCCGATCCCGGGGTCGGCCGTTTCGCTTCCGGGGCAGAAAAGCGAGGGAGTTCAGTGTCACGCATAGGATTAATAGCAGGTAGTGGAAGGTTTCCGCTGTATTTTGCTCAGGCAGCAAAACAGGGTGGCAATGAAGTGGTGGCAGTTGCTATACGTGAAGAAACGTCGCCCGAACTCGAAAGTCTTGTCAGCCAGATTCACTGGTTTCATGTCGGTGAACTGCAGGGAATGATAGATACCTTCCTGCATGCCAACATCGAGAGAATTGTCATGGCCGGCAAGATCACCAAGACCCTGATGTTTGACCGCATCAGACCTGATGCCAGACTGATGAAGGTGTTTGAAAAGACCCCGATTCGTAATGATGACGCTCTTTTGCGGCAGCTCAGCGAAGAATTCATCGCCGAAGGAATTCATGTCTGTGATTCGACGACTTTCCTTTCAGTTCTGCTTCCTGAAAAGGGCATTTTAACAAGCAGAAGGCCCAGCGAAGAAGAAATGCTGGATATCAAATACGGTCATGAGATCGCCAAACAGATTGCCGGCCTCGATATTGGCCAGACCGTGGTCGTTAAAAACCGGGTCATTCTCTCAGTCGAGGCTATCGAAGGAACCGATCAGGCTATTCAGCGGGGCGGCCAGCTTGGAAACGGCGATGTCACCGTTGTTAAGGTTGCACGGCCAAAGCAGGATATGCGTTACGATATTCCGACCATAGGCGTCGACACCATTCGCAATCTGATTGCCGCCAAGGCCCGTTGCCTGGCTTTTGAAGAAAAAAAGACGTTGCTTCTTGACCGTGACGAAGTGATCAAACTGGCTGATTCTGCCGGTATTGCCATAATGGTCGTTTGACCCGGTCTGGTTACAAACGAGGTAAAAATGAATAGTCAAGGCGTTAAAATTGGAGTTATAGGTATCGGTCACCTCGGCAAACATCATGCCAGACTGCTCGCGGAAATAAGTGGCGCTCACCTGATCGGCATCGCAGATGTCAATGAAGTAGCGGGCCGCGAAACTGCAGAAAAGTACAATGTTCCATATTTTAAGGATTACCGGGATCTCGCTGCTATTGCTTCAGCGGTTACCGTTGTAGTTCCTACCTTTCTGCATCATGAAGTCGCCAGGTTTTTTCTTGAACGCAATATTCACACTTTCATCGAAAAGCCAATTACCAAAACCCTGCAGGAAGCAAATGATCTGGTCGCTCTGGCCGGTAAAAAGCAGCTGACTCTTCAGGTTGGTCATGTAGAGCGCTTTAATGCCGCTATTATCAAGCTGCAATCTCTCTGTGAAAGCCCCAGATTTATCGAATGTCAGCGCATGGGGCCATTTTCTCCACGTATCCAGGATGTAGGCGTCGTCCAGGATCTGATGATTCACGATATCGATATCGTGCTTTCATTGGTTAAATCACCGATAAAACGGGTTGACGCTGTCGGCATTCCGGTTCTCACCGAAAACGAAGACATCGCCAATGCCCATATCGTTTTCGAAAACGGCTGTATTGCCAATCTGACTGCTTCACGCATCAGTGATGAGAAGATCCGCAAGCTGCGCATTTTCGAAATGGATAAATATTGCTCACTCGATTATGCCGATCAGGCCATTACCTTGCGCCGTAAATCGAATTTCGAAGAGAAGATCATTCAGGAAGAGCTTGAAGTGCACAAAGCCGAGCCGCTCCGCCTTGAACTTGAGCATTTTATCAGCTGTATCAACGAGCGCCGCAAGCCACTCGTAACTATCGAAGACGGCAAGAATGCCCTTGAGATAGCCCTGGAAATTCTGGAGCAGATCAAGATAAATCTGCCGGCTGCTCACTGACCGCAAGTATGGGTTCAGAAAACCGCCTTGGCCGTTTCTTTTTTGTCTGGCGTGACAAACTGCCGGTGCCGCTGGCATTGACAATGCTCACCTGTGCCAGACCACGCCCCCTGAACTGGTTGCTCGGCATGCCGCTGGTACTCTGTGGTGAAGCTCTGCGCCTCTGGGGCCTCATGCATATCGGGCCAACTACCCGCACCCGTGAAATCTGTGCTGATCGACTCGTTACCTCTGGCCCCTACAGCTATTGCCGTAATCCCCTGTATTTTGCAAATATTCTCAAAATCTCAGGATTTGCTATTATCGCCGGTAATCTTACCTGGGCGTTGGCCGTATTGGCTTTCTATGCGGTCGAATTCGCCACCATGATTCCCTATGAAGAAAGCTTCCTGGCCGAAAAATTTCCTGATGAGCATCGTGCCTGGCGAGCCGCTGTTCCAGCCATTCTGCCCAGAGTCACGCCGGCCGAAGGCTTCACGGCTGAACCCCGCTATGAATTCGAAGCGGCTCTGCAGTCAGAAAAGCGCACCTTCGCATCTACTTCATTGATTCTTTTTGCGCTGTCATGTTGTTCAATTTTTCGCCGGAGGTCGTGCGCTTGACCACTGCCGTTACCAGCACCAATCGCCCGGGTCGCCTCTTTTTCCTAGCCGGAGAACAGAGCGGTGACCTGCACGGTTCCCTGGTAATCAGCCATCTCAGGCAGATAATGCCTGACCTGAAAATCGATGGTATTGGTGGTCCGATGATGCAGAAAGCCGGCATGAACTGTATTCACAGCAGCGATGAGCTTGCAGTGATAGGTTTTGTCGAAGTTATCCGCAACCTGAGACATCTTTACGGCATTCTCGCCGATGTTACCAGCTGGCTTGAACGGGAACGCCCGGATATGGTGATTCTCATAGATTACCCGGGCTTCAACCAGCGGGTTGCCGAAATTGCCCGCAATCTTGGCATTCATGTGCTTTATTACATCTGCCCGCAGGTCTGGGCATGGCATGCCAGCCGCGTCCAGAAATTCACCCGGCTGATCAATGAAGCTGTGGTGGTTTTTCCCTTTGAAGTCGATATTTGGGCCAGGGCCGGTTCTCAGGTAAACTGGTTCGGTCACCCGCTGGTTGGCGTTGCCGAGCCTTCTGCCCCAAGAGAAGAAATCGTCAAAATGCTGCAGACCGGTGATGCATCACTCGTCAGCCTGCTGCCCGGCAGCCGCACCCAGGAAATATATTATATTTTTCCGGTGCTTCTCGATGCTGCCGAGCTCATTCTAATGCAGAGACCCAACACCAGATTTCTGCTGCCGGTCGCCAGCACAATCGATGACGAACGGATTCTTGCCCATCTGAAAGGTAGAAATCTGCCGATTACCATGCTGCGTGGTCAGACATACGATGCAATTTCGGTTTCGGATGTCTGTCTCGTTGCTTCAGGAACTGCCACTCTCGAAACGGCCATCATCGGAACACCGATGGTTGTGGTCTATAAAGTTAACTGGCTCACATCGCTGATTTCCAAGTTTGTCATCGAAGCCGAACATATTGGGCTGCCGAACGTCATTGCCGGCCGCCGCATCGTGCCTGAATTCATCAGAGGTGACTTCAAGGCGGATGTCATTGCACGCGAAACCCTCAGCATCCTTGAAGATCCTCAAAAACAGAAACTCATGCGTGATGAACTCGCCATGGTACGTGCGAGTCTGGGCGAAAAGGGTGCCAGTCGTCGCGTTGCCGAGCACATTGCCGCCAGAATTCAGGAGTTACACCAGAAGTGAAAACCCTGAAAAGAGTCCTTGGCTATTTTGGCGATTACCTGCCCTTTCTGCTGGTCGGAATTTTATCCAGTGGTGTGGTCGCCATTTGCACAATCTTTCCCGCCTGGATAATGAAAAGCGTTGTCAACGACGTTCTGGTCATGCGCGATATCAAGGTGCTCCACTGGATCGCCGTCGCCCTGATCGTTGTGATGCTGGTAAAGGGCATTGCGGCCTTCCTCGAGAGCTATCTGATGCAGTATGTCTCGCAGAGCATTCTCAGAAGAATCAGAACCGCATGCTTCGACCGCATGCTTGAACTCTCGCTGTCATTTTACGAGAAACAGCGCACCGGCCAGCTTATGAGCCGTATAACCGCAGATGTTCTGGTGTTACAGAACCTGCTTACCAGTTTTTCTTCGCTCATTGGTGATACCATAGCCTTCACGGGCTTCTGTGCCTACATTTTCTATCTGCACTGGAAACTTGCCGTTATTTCAATCGTCATTATTCCATTCATCGGAGCCATGATCAACACCTTCAGCCGCAAAATGAAAAAGATTGGTTCTCGTATGCAGAGCCGCATTGGCGATATTTCGACCGTTCTGCAGGAATTCATCACCGGAATCAAGGTGGTCAAGACTTTTACCCTCGAAGACTTCATCAGAGACCGCTTTGAGCAGGCAAACGGTGCAAATTTTTCTGAGACCATGCGTGGCAGCCGCATCAATGCAGCAACCACTCCTATTATTGAATTCATCAATACCTGCGGCCTGGCCATCATCTTCTGGTATGGCGGCTATGAAGTCATTCACGGCAATCTCGATGCCGGTCAGTTGATAAGCTTTCTGACCGCTCTGGTTGGGCTGTTTGCGCCGATCAAAAATCTTTCGAAAATGAGTAACGTCATTTCGCAGTCAGTCGGTGCCGGCGAACGTGTTTTTGAAATAATCGACGCCCATGTCGATGTCAAAGAGAGCCCCGAGGCTGTAGCAAAAACCGAGTGCCGAGGCGAAGTTGAATTCGAAAATGTTACTTTTGCCTATAATCAGAACGAACCGGTGCTGCGAAACGTCAGCATTAAAGTGAAACCTGGCGAAGTTGTCGCACTGGTAGGCCCTTCAGGTGCCGGAAAAACCACTTTTATCAACCTGATCCCTCGTTTCTTCGATGTTTCTGGTGGTGCAGTGAAAGTCGATGGCGCTGATGTTCGCAATTTGACCCTCAACAGCCTCAGACAATACATTGCCATGGTCCCCCAGGAAACCTTGCTCTTTTCTGGAACCATAGAAGACAACATCAGGTTCGGTCGACTGAACGCAACCCACGATGAAATCGTCGCAGCAGCAAAGCTGGCCAACGCCCATGATTTCATCATGAAGCAGCCAAACGGCTATGACACCATTCTGGGCGAAAGGGGCGTCAACCTTTCGGGCGGGCAGGCACAGCGGGTTGCTTTGTCGCGTGCCTTCCTCAAGGACCCCGGCATCCTGATTCTCGATGAAGCTACCAGCGCTCTTGATTCCGAAACCGAGAACCTGATCAAGGAATCTCTGAACCGACTGAT
>CAZPCO010000202.1:0-6448 GCA_964585025.1 uncultured bacterium
GTCGAGGCCTTGAGGCTTTTCATTCCCAAGCTTGCGAATACTGGTATCGAGACTTACATCCGGATTCACCGGAATGTTCCGGTGAATGCCAAAGGTGACCCGACAAGATTGCAGCAGATACTTGTAAACCTGGTCGGCAACGCCAGTAAATTCACCAGAAGCGGTTCCATCGGCATCGAAGTTTATTCTGATCCCGCAGAATCGACTGATGAAAACGTTGCTCTCGTAGTTCATGTTATCGATACCGGCATAGGAATTCCGGCAGACAAATGCCAGACGATCTTTCAGCCCTTTACTCAGGTCGATGAAACGACGACGCGCAAATATGGCGGAACTGGTCTGGGTTTATCGATCTGCCGTGCCATTGTCACTGCATGTGGTGGCAAGATCTGGGTCGAGTCAGAAGAAGGCAGGGGCAGTGATTTTGTTTTTACTTTGAAGCTCCGGGCCGGCGGCAAAGATCCGGCAGAAAAAAACCGCCTTGGTGCCATGGGCGAAATTGAGGGCCGGCGAGTAGTGGTTGTTTCAGACCGGTTGACTCGCAGAGAAACTCTGCGGTTCTATTGCGAAGAGGCCGGTATGACGGTATGTGGCATGTTCGAGAACTGCATTTCTGCCGATGAAGCTCTCCAGGGTTCCAGTGAGGGGCATGTTCCTGATTTGATTGTGTTCGGTATGCATTCTCATGAGGCAATTTGCACCGACATCGCGGTCAAATGGCGTGCCAGAGGTATCGGAATGGTGGTGATGTCTTTCGACGGCAGATTCAGAAATGCCAAAGAAGCTCATGACCATGGGTTTGATGGATTTGTTCCTATGCTCTTCACCAGAGATGAACTATATCAGGTGCTGGCCTCAGCGATCATTCGCAAAGGGGCAGAATCGGAAATCAGGATGGTTCGAGGGCATGAAGAGCGGCCATGTTCAGGCATCAGAATTCTTGTTGCCGAGGACGACAGCAACAGTCGTAAACTTTTCGACGAATACCTGCAGGTTCTTGGCTGTGAGTGGGATTTTGTCGCCAACGGCCAGGAAGCTGTCGACAGGCTGAAGGAAAAGAATTATGATCTGTGCCTGATGGATATCCAGATGCCGGTAATGGATGGTCTGACGGCAACGGCAATCATTCGCAGGGAGATTTCGGTAGATTTGCCGGTGATTGCCCTGTCGGCATCTGTGTTACAGGAAGAGCAACTCAAGGGTAACCTTGCTGGAATGGATTGTTATATCACCAAACCGGTCAGTATCGAAACTCTTAAAAGGTGCATTCAGAATTTCA
The DNA here is from genome assembly GCA_964585025.1 of uncultured bacterium. Classification (GTDB taxonomy): domain Bacteria; phylum Muiribacteriota; class Ozemobacteria; order Ozemobacterales; family Ozemobacteraceae; genus Rifleibacterium. The sequence goes on from CAZPCO010000202.1 coordinate 1,280, forward strand.
GCAAAAGGACAAAGGTCTGAGCCGGTTTCTGCGAGCTGCAGAAACCGGCCGTTGGGTCATTAAAAACTGGGTGCACGCTTTCCGGCCTGGTTGTTGCTAAGTAACCAGTAAGCGCTGCAGTCTGGTTTTCGATCGAGAAACCCGTATTCTATAAGATAGCGTCTGATGGTTACATGATCGCTGTACACTTCACTCAGAACGGCGTTTATTTCTTTTTCGGAATATATTCGACCGGGTTCGATGCGCGAAGCAATGTGCCGCAGCACGACCAGTTTGCATTTTTCCCTGATGGCAAAGGTTGAAAGCCGCCCGTTCAGACCGTCGGGAAAGTATTTTTTCAGCAGCCTGGCATTCTCATCTTCGGTGACCTTGTAACGGTCATCGACCATGGTCGCTGTTTCGTGGGGTTGTATATAACGGGGTTTTTCGTTTTCGTGTTCGCGCATGAGTTCCATGATAGTCATAAATATTCTGGCCTGCCTTTCTTTTTCTTTGAGTGCGAATCGGTGGTTGCGTATGGTTGAGATGCTGCCAATTTCCAGTTCCTTTTGAATCTGCTGATCGGAAACTCCGTCGTAGAATCTTTTCAACAGCTCGATCTGATGTTCTGAAAGTCCGGTGATTTTTTTGTCGAGATCGATCAGAAACGAAAATACCGAGCCATGTGACCTGATTATGTGCTGGTCCATGTAGCGTTTAGCTTCGAAAAGAGTTTCTCCATCGCGATAGATAAGCCCCTTTTCTATCTCGCGCCCACAGGCGAGGCATTCGTAGTGCTTTGCATGATCTAGATAGCCCTGTTTGATGACGGCGAGCGGCAGATCGAGAAAATCAATTTTATTTTTCATAAAGTTCACCTATAGATTGAATATTTGATTGTTGGTTAATACATAGATATTATATGTTGAAATCTATAAAAAGTCAACCTGATTACAATTGCTGATTTTCGGGCATTCGGGTTGTTAAATTTTTAACAATCTCTGGCAGGAATTGCCAGAAATAGCTACCAGCAGAGTATTTCACTGTTGGTACACATCTTGCTAAAGAAGCAGCATCATCATTATCAGGAGTTTAAAATGAATAAACTGATTCGACTTGTTCTGGTAGCTCTGCTTGTAGTCATGACTCTGCCTGCTTTTGCTCTCAATACCGCCAATTTGTCAAAAGCCATGGATACCGCAGCCTATGCCGGCGAATATCTGAATCATCTGATGCATCCCGGTATGCCGAAACCCTGGACAAACCCGATGTTCGCTGAAATGAACAAGCGTCTCGGCGAAGCCTGGAAGACGATCAGCACTGAAATCAGCAGCATTGAAACTGCCAAGGAAATCGAAGATGCCCGCGCTGTTGTAGAATCATACAAAGCCAGCACCGGTACTTACAGAGACCTTGGTTACCAGGTCGAAATTTCCCTTAACGAAAGAGTTAAATTCCTGCAGGTGCATGGAAGTATCTGAGAAAGCTGACAATGCTCAACACGAAAAATCCCGGGGTTTGCCCCGGGATTTTTTTATTGAGCCTATGGTTTTATTGCTTCAGATAAGTCTGAAAGATGCGGGTAAAGTGATGGGGATCTATAGGTTTGGTGATGAATTCATCCATTCCGGCTGCAATACACTTTTCGTATTCACCCTTGATGGCGCTGGCGGTAAGAGCAACGATCGGGGATTTTGCTGCACCACGCTCGCTTTCAATTCGTCGTATTTCGCGACTGGCCTGGTAGCCATCCAGGACCGGCATCTGAATGTCCATGAATATAAGATCTGGTTTTTCCAGCATGTATTTTTCAATGGCTTCACTGCCGTTTTGAGCTTCGATTATCACTGCTTCAGGCAACAGCTTTTTAATCATTTCACAGACATAGATTCTGTTCATCGCCACGTCTTCGACGACCAGTATGTTCGGAGAGTTTTTGACATTCGCAAGTGCCAATGACCGTGGTTCTCCTTTCTGTCTGGCTGTATCAGGACGTTGTTTGATCTGAGCCAGACTGCTGAAGAGATCTTCTGCTCTGACTGGCTTGATGAGTTTCAGCTGGACGTTCAGGTGCTTGCATTCTTCGTGAACAATGACATTGTCGACTGAGCTGTAAAGCAGTATGACCGGTTGCCTGGCGCCGCTCTTTTCACACTTATGCCGAATCTGTTTGATAGTTTCTATGCCGTTTAGATCGGGCATCATATAATCTATAATGATTACATCGTAGGTCTGGCCATTTTCGAGTCTGGCAATCGCTTCTTTGCCGCCAGTGCAGGTATCGGCGATGATTTTCCAGCTTTCCAGGGTTCGTTTGAGAATGAGAAGATTTTCAAGGTTATCGTCGACAACGAGCAGGCGTTGAATACTCTTGATGCTGTTCATGTCATATGGTTCGCCATGTTCAAACTGACTGTTTATAGAAAAGAAAAATCGGCTGCCCCGCCCTGGCATTGATTCGAAGTCGAGGTTTCCACCCATCTTTTCGACCAGCATTCGTGAGATTGTCAGGCCGAGGCCTGTGCCTCCGAATTTTCGGGTTGATGAATTGTCGGCCTGGGTGAATTCTTTAAAAATATGAACGCGGTCATTTGGATGAATGCCGATGCCGGTGTCGCGAACCGTGAACGAGAAGATTCCGGAATTATTTTGCCCGGTGGCGAACTCGAGTTTGATTTCGATTTCACCGGTTTCAGTGAATTTGGCAGAATTACCGAGGAGATTGACGAGTATCTGACCCAATCTCACCGGATCGGTATAGATAAATCGCGGGATGTCGGGCTGAATGTTTATCAGGAGTTCGATACCCTTTTTTTCAGCCTGGCAGCGAATTATTGAAATCGTCTGTTCAAGCAGTTTGACAATGTCAGTGCGGACATTGTCGAGTTCGAGTCGCCCGGCTTCGATCTTCGAAAAATCAAGAATATTGTTGATGATGCCGAGCAGTGCATGAGCAGAAACATTGGCGTTCTGAGCATACTGACGTTGAATTTGTTCCAGGGGGGAGCTGACCAGCAATTCGGTGAAGCCGATGACTCCGTTAAGCGGGGTGCGCAATTCGTGGCTCATGTTGGCAAGAAACTGTGATTTGGCCCGGTTGGCAGCCTCTGCGTTGTCGCGGGCTATCGAGAGCTGCCGGGTGCGCTTTTTAACCATATATGAGAGCGCGATATTGAAAATAATGATCACCAGAATCATGAAGCTGCCGATCAGATTGTAGAAATACTTCATGTCGATAGTTGGGTTTGGTTCGTAAATAAAGCCCTGCAAATCGAAGTTTGGCGGGATCATTCCCAGTCCTGCATAAGTGTCGGCAATGAATTTCCAGCGCCCCGGGTTCATGTAGCCGATTTCGACGATATCGGCAAAAACCAGGCGTTGGGTTTCCAGGGCTTCAAACAGAAGATGCTGACGATTGTGTCTTTGGGAATAGCTCTTCAGAATCAGGTCGGCAATCTCTTCTGGGTGTTTGAGAGCGTATTCCCAGCCCTTTTTGCTCGCAGCCAGGAAGGCTTTAACCTGTTCGGGGCTTTTGTCTAACTGCGTTTGCGTGGTGAACAGCAGGTCACCATAAAAGTCAACCCCAGCCGATCTCGGATTGAGGGTAAGGTATTCGCATCCTGATTCGCTGATCAGAAAAGGTTCATCGCTGCTGTATGCGGAAATGGCGTCGACTCTGCCGCTGATGAAATCATCTGGAGAGTGGGTATGGGGGAGCCGGGTGTAATTTTCTGCAGACAGTCTTTCGACCTGAAGATAGGCTTCAAGCTCGGCTGCCGCATGCTCTATCATGACCTTTTTGCCTTTGAGGTCATGGACGCTGCTGATATTCGACTCTTTTCTTGCAAGCAGAACCATTGGCGAATGCTGGAAAATTACCGCCAGAGCCACTACCGGGTGCCCCTTGGCCCGTTGCAGAAGTATGTCTGGGCCGGTTACGCCAAATTCGGCGCGGCCTTCGATCACTTCAAGAGAGGGTTCTCCTGATTCAGGCGCTTCAACAAGGTTTACTTCAAGGCCGGCATCACGGTAAAAGCCTTTTTCAATGGCAGCATAATAACCTGCGAACTGAAACTGATGTTTCCATTTCAGCTGCAGGTTTATTCGGGTAACCCCGGTTTCGGCAGCCATAAGCCTGTGGCTGCCATGCAGCAGGAACAACAACAGGATCGTCAGGCAAAGTGCCTGCAGAAATGGCCGAAATTCAGGCATATGGCCAGAGAGCCTCGATTTGGGTTTCTTCAATTTCACCTCAAAATCCAGACACAGGATTTATTTATATTCTCAGTAATATTGTAACATACAAAATTCTTGAAGTCATACTATCGTAAAGCAATTCCGTCAGAGCAAAATAAGGTTAGAGTTCCCATTTTACAATCATCAGCAAATTCATTCTTTTATTACAGGAAGAATATGTTAAAATATAACAAAAAGAGTTTGGAGGCCAAGGGACATGAGGGAACCAGGAAATGCTGCCATAATGGTAGTCGATGACACTCAGGAAAGCCTCGATCTGATTCAATGCATGCTTGAAAATGCCGGCTATGAGGTCACGACGATGTCGAACAGCCATATGGCTCTGGTTGAGGCCTTACAGCGTCCTCCCGACCTCTTTATTTTTGATATCAACATGCCTGGGATGAACGGGTTTGAATTATGCGAACAGGTAAAGAATCAGGAAATTCTAAAAGCGATTCCGGTTATTTTCATCAGCGGCCTTACGGAATTCGAAGAAAAGGTCAGGGCATTTTCAAGTGGTGGGGTCGATTATGTAACTAAGCCATTCAATGTTGAAGAAGTGCTGGCCCGGGTGAGAACTCATCTGCGCCTGCAATTTATGCAGATTGAGCTGTTAAAACACAGTCTGCACCTCGAAGAATTGGTCAGAGAAAAGATTCAGGAAATTTCCGACGCACAACTGGCGACGATTACAGCACTGGCCACTTTGTCTGAATCCCGCGATGATGCAACTGGCGGCCACATCGAGCGTACCCGCGATTTTTGCCGTGCTCTGGCCGAGCAGTTGCGTAAGAATTCAGTATATGCAGGGCAGATTGACGATCAGTTCATCAATAACCTTTACTTTGCTGCACCGTTACATGATATCGGCAAAGTGGGCATCCAGGATCATATCCTGCTGAAACCCGGAAAGCTGACTCCTGAAGAATTCGAGATCATGAAGACTCATGT
>CAZPCO010000203.1:0-6437 GCA_964585025.1 uncultured bacterium
GTATATCATCGAAGAACTGGCGCAGGGTGAAAAATGCGTCTGCGAATTCGTCGATGCTGTCAAAGCTGATTTCTCGACGGTGTCAAAGCACCTGCTGGTATTGAAAAACGCCGGCCTCGTCGAAGATGAAAAGCGGGGCCAGCAGGTTTTCTACCGCCTGCGCATGCGCTGTCTGCCAAACTTTATCAACTGTATCGGCGTAGCCGTGGCCGCCGACGCACGTCTGAAATCGATGTTGATCGAGCCTGACCACCATACAACTGCAATAAAAACCAAAGAAGTATTCGAGGCATAAAAATGAACTACTGGAAACAGGAATGGAAAAGTTTTCTCACCATCGCCACCGTTTTTCTCATCTGCTATTACCTGCCGGTCGGCACCCCGCGCTTTGACAATGCCATTCTCGAGGCTTTCCATCTCGTAAAATGGTATGCCCGCGAGCACGTATTGCTCTGTCTGATTCCGGCTTTCTTCATCGCCGGCGCTATCGGGGTTTTCGTCAGTCAGGCGTCAGTCATGAAGTATCTCGGAGCAAAAGCCAACAAAGCACTTGCTTACGGTGTCGCTGCTGTTTCCGGAACAATTCTGGCTGTCTGCTCCTGCACGATTCTGCCGCTTTTTTCCGGCATCTATAAAATGGGGGCTGGTCTTGGCCCCGCCTGCGCCTTTCTTTATTCCGGGCCGGCGATCAATGTTCTGGCGATAGTTCTTTCCGCCCGCATTCTCGGTCCGGAGCTCGGCATCGCCCGGGCATTGGGGGCTGTCATAATGAGCGTCATCATCGGTTATTCAATGCATCTGATCTTTCGCAGGGAGGAAGAGGCCAAAGCAGCGGCACAGATGATGATGCCGGAACCAGAAGTAAAAAGAACCCTGAAGCAGAACTCGCTCTATTTTGCCTCGATGGTTTTTATTCTGGTGTTTGCCAACTGGGGGAAACCGGCTGAAACCACCGGCTTGTGGGCCACTGTCTATGGAGTCAAATGGGCTTTAACATCAGCTGCAGGTCTGGCGCTTGGTGCAATGCTGGTTGCCTGGTTCGGGCTAAAAGCCTGGAAAGCTGTTTTGACCGGTGTGGCGGTCGCCATTCTCGGATATATGTATCCCTCTGAACCACTTATCGCTTTTACAGCCGGCACCATTGGCCTGACTCTCTTCACCAGTACTGACGAAGGTGAGCTTGGCGAATGGTTTTCATCATCCTATGAATTTGCCAAGCAGATACTGCCACTGCTGATTCTCGGGGTTCTCGTAGCTGGCGTTCTCCTCGGCCGCGTTGGCCAGGAGGGTCTGATACCTTCTGAGTGGGTTTCGGCAGCAGTTGGCGGCAATTCGCTGCTGGCAAATTTTCTCGCTTCACTGCTGGGTGCTTTCATGTATTTTGCTACCCTCACTGAAGTACCGATCGTACAGGGTCTGATCGGCAGCGGCATGGGAAAAGGCCCGGCGCTTGCCCTTCTGCTCGCCGGACCAGCGCTCAGCCTGCCCAGTATGCTGGTCATCAACACAGTGCTCGGCCCCAAAAAAACCTTCGCTTTCGTTTCTCTGGTGGTAGTCTTCTCGACTATCTGCGGCGTCCTGTTTGGCGCCATATTCAACTAACCTGGAGGATTTCATGAAAATTCAGATTCTTGGTACCGGTTGCCCCAAATGTCACAAGCTGGCAGCAGAAGCAGAACAGGCTGCCAAAGAGCTCGGCCTGAACTATGAACTGGTGAAGGTCACCGACATCAACGAAATCATGGGCTTCGGCGTCATGATCACGCCCGCCCTCGCCGTCGACGGTAACGTTAAATTCGCCGGCAAAGTCCCATCGGCAGAAGAAATCAAAAAGCATCTCAAGTAAGGAGCTGACAAATGAGCGGAAACACCTGTGCTTGTGGCAAAAATCCCACTCTGATAGTTGCCTGCAGTGGAGCAGCCGATGTCGGCGAACTGGCAGACCTTACAGCCCGCAAACTCAGTCGTGAAAAGAAAGGCGCCATGTTTTGCCTTGCAGGAGTCGGGGCCAGGATCAGCGGTTTTGTAAAATCGGCTGAAGGTGCAGAAAGCATGCTTGTAATCGATGGCTGCCCGTTGAAATGTGCGACGAAAACCCTCAACGAAGCATAAATTTCAGGCTTCAAACAAATCACCATTACTGAACTGGGCCTTGAAAAGGGGAAATCGGCCCCATCGGAAACCACGCTCAAAATTGTTTTCGACAAAGCCTGCGACCTGTTGAATAACTGCTGACCAATTGGAGAAATGAACATGAATAATCGTTTTTTTTACTTCGCATGCTGCCTGACGTTGATTTTATTCACCGGATTCAGCGCTTTCGCAGGCAACGAGCCGGCAACAGATGTAAATTCAGAAGTTGCTTCAACCACAACCATGGCCAGTGAAACTGCAATTGCTCCTCAGGCTGCAACCGCAGCACTTCCCAGGCTGATCGATTTCGGGTCGAAGCAGTGCCAGGCCTGCAAAGCCATGGAACCGGTTCTCGATGCATGCAAAGCCAGACATGCTGCCGAGTTTGTCACCGAATTCGTCGACGTATGGATTCCCGCTAACCAGACCTTTGCCCGAAGCCATGACATATCATCGATTCCAACCCAGGTATTCTTTGACAAGGAAGGCAAAGAGGTTTTCCGCAACACTGGCTTTATTTCCGAAGAACAGATACTGGCAAAATGGCAGGAACTGGGTCTGTTGCAACCAGCAGCAACCAGCTCTGAAGGAAAAACTGCGCCATCGTCAGCCTCTGCGTCGGAAAAGGTCGACTGACATTGAACAGCAGGCCTGCAAAACCATGACTCTCGCTATTCAGGACTCTCAACAATGAAGCCAGATAATCTCAGGATCCTTATCACCAACCTGTTATTGGCGTTTGTTCTTGTTTCTATCGGCTTCGCGCTCGGCAAACACAGTGTTAAAGACAACAACCATTCTTCTCCCCCAACATTGAATACAACTGCTGAGCCTGTTGTTAAGATTTATTACATGCATGCGACCTTTCGCTGCGTAACCTGCAACAGCATCGAAGCAAGAGCCAGGCAGCTGATTGAACGCGAATTTTCAGAAGCATGGTCGCAGAAGAAGATTTCCTGGGAGGAAGTGAACTTTCAGGAAAATGAGCAGCTGGCAAAAAAGTTCGATGTTGTTGCCAGCTGCGTGGTCGTTGCGGTTGTCAGAGGCGGCGAAATTCTCGACTTCCAGCGTCTCGATCAGGTCTGGCCCCTTCTTGACAAGCCTGCCGAGTTTGATGAATATGTGAGAGCCGCAGTATCAAAAGCCATCACGGCATCGGAGGGGAAAAAATGAGCTGGGTCAGCATAACCAGTGCCGTCTGGCTTGGCCTGCTGACGGCTGTCAGTCCATGCCCGCTTGCATCCAACGTGGCTGCGATTTCGTTCATTGGCCGACAACTGCACAGCAAATCGGCAATCCTGTTTTCCGGGATCCTTTACACCGCTGGTCGCACCCTTGCATATCTGGCCCTGGGGGTTCTTCTATCATCAGGTATTCTCGCCAGTGGCGAACTATCCAGATTTCTGCAGAAATATCTCAATGAGATTCTCGGACCATTATTGATAATTCTTGGCATGATTCTTCTGGGTCTGATCGGTAGCGGCCTCAGCATACAAATGGCCGGCGAAGGCATTCAAAAAAGAGCCGCACATCATGGAACCCTCTATGCAATGCCGCTCGGTGTCCTGTTCGCCTTATCGTTCTGCCCGGTATCAGCAGGATTGTTTTTCGGAGCTTTGATTCCACTGGCCGTAAACAATAACTCAGCCTTTCTTCTGCCTGCGGTTTATGGCATTGGAACCGCTGTGCCGGTAGTCATTTTCGCCTTTCTCATCGCATTTGGCAGCAAGTGGCTCGGCAAAGCTTTCAATAGCCTCAACCAGGTGGAATTCTATGTAAGAACGATTACCGGCGGCATTTTTGTCGCCGCCGGTATTTATTATTCACTCGCCCATATCTACGGCATTGGATTCTTTTAATTTCCAGAGGCCGAGACCTGACTATTTATAAGTTTAAGACCTGAACCAATCGCGGGTATGCAGGCAGAATTTCACCAGACCGAGCATAATCGGGACTTCTATCAGAACGCCAACAACGGTAGCAAGCGCGGCGCCTGAAGAGAGGCCGAAAAGCATGACCGCAGTTGCAATCGCAACTTCAAAGTGATTCGAAGCACCGATCATCGCAGCCGGAGCCGCATCTACATAGCGCAGACCAAGCCATCTGGCAGCCACATAACCGAGAGCGAAAATCAGAATGGTCTGAATCGTTAATGGAATGGCTATCCACAGAATTGTCAGCGGGTTGGCGACAATGACCTCGCCTTTGAAAGAAAACAGCAGCACCAGGGTTGTCAAAAGTGCGATAATGGTAATGGGGGTGAGAAAGTGCAGAAATTTTTCCTTGAACCACTGCTCTCCTTTGCTGGCGAGAATCAATTTTCGTGAAAAATGCCCGGCGACCAGTGGAAGAGCAACATAAATCGCTATCGACAGCAGCAAAGCCTGCCAGGGAACCGGCAATTTGCCGACTCCGAGAAGAAACCCACCCAGAGGGCCATACAAAAACAGCATGGTCAGAGAATTGATTGCGACCATCACCAAGGTAAGACCATCGTTGCCGCGGGCAAGATAGCCCCAGACCAGCACCATCGCCGTGCATGGCGCAATACCAAGAAGAATGGTTCCGGCAAAGAAACTGCGCCAGAGTGGAACCTGCAGCATTTTAATTCCGTCATGAAGAACCACCGTGCCGGCGCCATGAGTAGCACCGACTGGCAGATCGAGCCCAAAAGGCAATTTAACCAGATCGACGGCATCGGGGCCAATGAGTGACTGAAATAAATAACCCAGAAAACACCAGGCGATTGCATACATGGTAAAAGGCTTGATCGCCCAGTTTACAACCAGAGTCAAAATTACCGGGGTGCCGCTCTTTCCAGCTTTAACCACCTCGGCGAAATCAATTTTCACCATGATTGGATACATCATGAGAAAAAGACAGATTGCAATCGGAATCGAGACAACAGGCGCCCCGTTAACGAAAATCGACATGTTATCAAGCGTTTTTGCTAGATCAGGCGCGGCTTTTCCAAGAAAAATGCCACCGATGATACACAGAAAAACCCAGACAGAAAGGTACTTTTCGAAAACACTGGTCATCTGCCTGTCAGCAGTTTGATTTGTTTCGTTCATCTCAATTCTCCTTTATCAGACACGGATATCAAAGGATGCAAATTCAAGCCCAACCAACGATAAAATGGCCCGGGTCATGGCTTTCTCGCTTGAATAGAAGCTGAGCATACGTATTCTTCTGCATTCTTGAACCAGTCTTTGATGAATTGCCTGCTTTCAGGCTTCAATTCGATGCCGATATCGACCAGACCGGCTTCCTGCATGATGCGGCGAAGTTCTTCAACACTGATTGCCCCAGATATGCAACCACAATAGGCATCAACATTGCCAAGAATTTCTTCACTCATGGGCTTGAGCGCAACGATATCGGAAACGGCCAGCCGGCCGCCGCTGCGCAAGACCCGCTTTGCTTCGCTGAATACAGCCTTTTTATCGGGCGAAAGATTTATGACACAGTTTGACATGATGACATCGACGCTGTTGTCAGCCACCGGCAGAAGTTCGATCTCGCCGAGACGGAAATCCACATTGGTAAAGCCGGAGTTCACGGCATTTTTTCTGGCTTTGCGCACCATTTCGGGTGTCATGTCGACTCCAATGGCCCGGCCCGCTTCGCCAACCGCTTTTGCGGCCAGAAAACAATCAAACCCGCCGCCCGAACCAAGATCAAGCACTGTCTCTCCTGGTTTCAAACTGGCAATCAGCTGTGGATTACCGCAACCCAGGCCCATATTGGCGCCCTCCGGAGCTGCTACCAGCTCTTCCGGCGAGTAACCCAGTTTTGTCGATGCCTCAGGATTGCCAAGAGGGTCATTGCAACAACTGGATGAAGCGCCAGAACAACAGGAACCGCCCTGTGAAGCAATCTTTGCATAACGCAAACTGACCTGATTACGAGTTTCGTCATCTTTGAGAATTTTCACATTCATTTTCGTGCTCCCTGAATCGGATTCTGGCAGCGGATAGGACAACATCAAGCAGACCCACTGCCTTTGTGGCTATTTTTTCGAAACAGCAACCCCGCAGATCTCGTCAAGAGGCATCAACAGTATCTCAGCCAGCCTGGCGCGGTCATTGGCAATTTTTTCTGAATCATTAAGATTAGCCAGAAGCCATTGCGAAAATTTGTTCTGTTTCTTCCATTGGCTGCTGATGCAGTAATAAGCCCAGCGACCGTCTTTGCGCTGTTCGATGATTCCGGCCTGATACATCAGGGCGAGATGCTTCGACGTCGTCGAAGGCGCCAGACCGAGCAGCAGTATGAGCTGGCAAACGCACAGTTCCCGCCCC
>CAZPCO010000204.1:0-6394 GCA_964585025.1 uncultured bacterium
GTCGACAGCTCTGAGTCATGACCCACAAACCGGCCAGCCTGGGCACTTTCTTGCGGTCGGCCTCAAATCGCAGCTTTCAGCAAAAGAGTTTGCCCGAAAAAAGCTAAACCTCGTCGTAGTTCTTGATATTTCGGGCTCGATGAGCAGCCCCTTCAACAGTTATTATTACGGAACCACGCGACGTTACCCGGGCATGAACAAAGAAACCGAAAAGATGACAAAACTGCAGGCAGCCTGTTCGGCGCTGGTAGCCATGCTCGACCATCTGAGGCCCGACGACCGTCTTGGCATCGCCCTTTTCAATCATAGAGCACATCTGGCCAAGCCGGTTTCAACAGTTGGCAGCACTGATCTGGAAGCTTTGAAAAAACATATTTTCGAGCTCCAGGAATGTGGAGCCACGAACATGGAAGAAGGCCTGGAGATGGGTCGAAGCATGCTCTCCGGTTTCAGCCTCTGCAATCCGGATGAATACGAAAACCGCATCATCTTTATGACCGATGCGATGCCGAATACTGACGACACCAGCGAATCTGGCCTGCTCGACCTGACGAACGACATGGCCCGGAACCGTGTCTACCTGACTTTTATCGGCATGGGCGTAGACTTCAACGCCCAGCTGGTCAGATCGATCACCCGCATAAGAGGCGCAAACTACTATTCAGTTCATTCACCCGGCGATTTCACCCGGCGTCTTGTGGATGAATTTGCATGCATGGTAAACCCGATGGTCTTCGATCTGGCGCTGACGCTGAAAGCGCCGGGGCGCAAAATTCTCAAGGTTATCGGCTCGCCAGAGGCTGATTACGCTTCCGGCCGTATCATGCATGTAAAAACCCTTTTCCCCGCCCCAGCCACTGCCGAAGGAACCCGTGGCGGAATCATTCTGCTGCAGCTCGACGGGCCACTCGGCAAAGATGCAGCCCTGACCATCAGTTATGAAGATCGCGCCGGACAATACGAAGAGTTTACCGACACTTTGAACTGTGTTATACCTGAAAATGAATTCTATTCAGACAACGGCATTCGCAAGGGCATTTTACTGATGCGTTATGCCGATATGCTTACCCTCGCTGCCACCGAGAAGCACCAGCGCATCGGGCCAGCTGATGAGCAAAATGACGGTTCAGGCTGGTCATACTGGGAAAGACCCGGTCGCAGTCTTCAACTGACAGCAGGTGCCCGGGCCGATATTGCCGCCTTCCGCGACTATTTCAGCCGTGAAAGCGCCATCATCGGTGACCAGGCATTGCAAAAAGAACTGCTGCTGCTCGGTCAGCTCGCCAGGCTTGAACAGAGCAATCCCTGACAGCAACCATGCTTATGGTATCAGGCTGTCAAAAATCCTGGGCCTTGATGACGTCTTCGATTTCAGACCTCACGTAGCGGAGCGGCAGCAGCATGCCGTTAACCGGGTCGAGAACTCCGACCAGACCTTGATGAACGAACAGAAACACCCGGCGGCCTCTTTTGCTGTGGACCTCTTCCAGATAGCGATCAATCTTTTCAGCATTATGTATGGGTTCCTGGTAAATCCAGCGGCCGCCATGAGTTTTCTTCCAGGCCAGCACTTCGCCCCTGGTATTTATCAGTTCATTGACTGATGTTTTGCGGCTGAAACCACTTGAATCCGCCGCGAGCATTCTCAAGTTTTCGACGACGGCGAAACCGTGCCTGAAGTTTTCGGCTCTTGAATAATGCGGTTGCAGAACAAAAGAGCCGGTATTATCTACATAACCCTTCGCCATTCCATGTGCCGCAGGCATCAGTCGATCGCCTTCATTCTCTGGAAGAGGGTCGAAGGCATTGGGCGGCTGAAAGAGCCCCCATGTGCCATTGAATCTAACCAGAGCGGTGGCCTCATATCTGTCACCCATCTTGCCGTGGTTTTCGAGTGAAAACGCCTGTTCGAAACGCGGTGTAACGGCAATCTGGCCGGAAAGGTCTATAAACCCCCACAAATTGCCAATTTTGACGGGTGCCAGACCATCCGAAGCGAACCAGCATTTGCCTGAGAAGGGTCTGACCTCTTCGAACTGAGGTGAAATCGACCAAAGGCCGTTGGTGCCGATAAATCCCCACAGATTGTGCTTTCGGCATGGCAGCAGTTTTTCAACCCTGGGAAAAAGGTTATCGAAAACGTTCATCGGGTATTCATCCCACCGGTCGGTGTCCCACCAGCCAATATGATCCAAAACAGGTTCCAGAATCACAGAACCGTTTTTTCCGAGATAACCCCATTTTTCACCCTTTCTGAAAGGGGTAAGCAGGGCACCTCGGGCAAAAGGTCTGATATCGTCGAACTCAGGGCTTTTAACCCAGTCGCCATGCACATTTACGAGTCCAAAAACAGGCTTGCCAGCGATTATCTGCTCCGCCGGCCGGATTTGCTGCCCGATGACGCTGAAAAAATACCCGCCACCCAAAATAATCACTATCAGAGTGCTGAAGACAAAATTCCTGAAGATACGGTTATTCCAGGGTTTGTCAGCAAAATTGCCTCGGAGAATATAGCCAACATAAGCCCAACCAATTATGGGAATAAGTGAAAAACCCAGAATACGCATCATATCGAATGGATACGAAAGAACAGCGAGAAATCGGTTGAAAATCTTGGTATCGCTCACATTTCGGGCTTTGGTAAGTGTAGTGACATAAAAGGTTCTGAACCCGAGAAGATGAAACAACAGGGATACCGTCTGAATAATGCCGAGAATTGCAAAATTAATGAGAATCATTATCGCCAAGGCCGCCTCAGAAAAATGATTGTCGACAGTGGGCGTCAGAGGCCATAAAAGCCAGGCAACCAGCAGCAGTGCCACCAGAGGTGGCAATGGCAACCCCATTGCGCCGTCATAAAAATTGCCGATTTTTCTGAAAATATTGGCCATCAGCCGGTTCTTGTTACGTAGAATTCTTCGACCCAGCCGTTAGCACCCTCGTCGATCCAGTGCACTTCATTATTTCGTTGCAGCTTTACTTTTGCGGGGGCCATCAGTTCAGGGTATTTTTCTTCGACGCGGCGATTGCGCGGTTCACCTCGCTGGCCAGGCACACAGAGCCAGTCGGTATAGACTTTTTCAGTGTGCAGTCGGTCAAGAACGTTGGCAAGCCAGGTACCATATGTCTGTCCACCGGCCCAGTTGCGCGACCAGATATAAGTGATCTCGATGCCATGCGCCAGCAGAAAGTCAGCAACGAATGCCTCGTTCTCGCAAAGGCAGAAAAGCAGGGTGACCACCTTTTCCGAACCCCAGACCCTCAGCCGGTAAGAAAAACAGCTGCCGGTGAACTCAAAATTACCGGCAATGCGGTTCTGAATTGCAAGAACCGGCAGTTCTTTATACTCGAGCACCTCAAAACTGCCGTGCATGCCACAATCATCTGGCAGCTCGTCGAGACCTGATGAAAATTCCTGGTAAAAATTCACATCAGTGTGAATAAAAAGATCGGGGGTTTCTTCGCCGCCCGCAAAGTTGGCAGAGGCTGATACCTGAGACTCTACCCGTTCACCATAGAGCCTTCTACCCGAGCAGAAGTAATCAAGATCACTGAGATCAGTGCCGGAAGAGGGATAGTAACAGATGCAACTGAACTTTTTAAGTTCACCGGCCAGAGATGCAGTGCTCATCCTGTTTTCTCCTTGAGGCCGCTTGAGTCGGCCAGAAACTGATGATATCAGAGGCTTTCAGGAAAAGCAAAAATCACCTGGCAAAGACAGAATCTCTCATTGCCAATTCCGTGATAAAATCGGGATATTGCAATAAATATCCCAAGCTTTGAGGAAACACAACCATGGATATGTCAGGGGCCGTCTTTTTGCGTTTAGAGGAAGAATCGCTCGACTCTGTAAGGGAATCTATCGCCGGAAATCGCCGCTATTCGGAATTCAAAAGCTTTGCAACCAGGGAAACTTGCAGCTGGATTCTTCTGCGACGCTATAACCGCACCGATAATGTTCCCTGCTGGATGCCGGTGCGGGAAAACCCGGGCGATCCGCTGACCCTGCCGAAATCTCTTCTGGCAGAGTTGTCGCAGGGCAAACGTCAGATCATTGCATACTTTTACTGCGAACAGGCAATTGATTTTCAGCACTGGCGCAATGGTGAACTGCTTCGCTTCATAGATGGCTCTGAAGAAGGCTGGGATACTCTAGCCGGCGAACCGGAACCATGGGAAGAAGAGTGTTTCTTCCCAACCGGAGGAATGGAAAAGCGCATGGAAGCGTTGCGAGAATTCGACGAACTGACTTCAGAGCGCGAACAGGCGATCTGGAATGCCTGGACAGCGCGAAAACTGTTCGCAGGAGCCACCGAACCTCCCACCTCGATCAGAGAAATGCTGCAATGCCTGAAAAAGCATTACGGCATCTGGCTCATAGACTGAAAACAACCAGCCAGTCTTTTCGATCAGACTGGCTGGTCTCAATGAACAATAGCTGCAATTCAGATGGGGTTCTGGAAAAGAATCCAGGTGTAGAAAACATAGGAGGCGATGAGCAACACACCTTCTAGTCTCGTGATCGAAAAACCGGTACGCATGATTGGCAGACAGGCAAGGCTGACGGCAAACATGTATGGACAATCGATGCGTGCCATATGCTGCGATACTTCAAGAGGTAAAATCATACCTGCCAGGCCAAGAATTCCAAGAATATTGAAGATGTTCGATCCGACGACATTACCGATCGCGATATCCGATTGCCCACGCATGGCTGCAACAACTGAGGTTGCAAGCTCTGGCAGGGAAGTCCCTGCAGCGATGAGTGTCAGACCGATAACTTCATCAGAGATTCCTGCTGCCTTGGCAATCGCCACCGAACCGTGCAGCAACAGCTTTGAACCTGCGATCATCGCCACAAGACCGGAAAAGATCAACCATATTTCTGCTTTTAGACTTGTCGGGATGTATGTTTCCCCGGCGCCCTCCTCTTCGGGTACATTTTCCTGCCGTGCTTTCACATAACTATAGACCGTATAGAAGACCAGCAGAAGGAAGAAAGCAGCGGTTTCGATCCGGGAAAGCAGATTGTCGACAGACAGATACCACATAAGGGCAGCCACTGAAATCATTACTGGCAGATCGCGACGGATTACCGTACGACTGCAGGTTATTGGTTGAATCAGAGCCGCAATACCCAGAATGAATGCGATGTTGAAAATATTCGAACCCACAACGTTGCCGACCGCGATGCCCGGGTTGTTGGCGAGACTGGCATCGACACTGACAACGAACTCTGGCATCGAAGTGCCGAATGCAACTACTGTAAGACCGATGACCAGAGACGAAACGCCAAGACGGCGGGCCAGATTGGCTGCGCCATGCACCAGCCAGTCAGCGGCAGTGGTTAATAGATACAGACCAGCCCCAATCATTGCTGCAAGCTCAAAATACCCAAATTCCAGTTTAAATAGCATCATTTTATCCTTAAAATATTAAAAAGCCTGCGGAGCCTGAAACGACCCATGCGAGACGTTCCAGGCGCCCAGACATCATAACCGGCAGGTCAGATGATGCCGGTGTACATTATTATTCCGACAATCACGAAGGTAACTACGGTAGCGACGATAATCTTACCGAGAACGGTCGCGGGGCTGTCATTGTTATCGAGATGATTATTATTCTGATCCATGAGGATTTCCTTTCATTCAGACGGCAGGCGGCTTTGACGCAGCAAAACCGCGTTCAAACAGGTTGGATTAAAAAATGCCGGTGATGAAAGAATTACCCGTCGCTGCGTGGCAGAAGCGGTACAACTAGACCCCATTCATGGGGAAGAACGGGATTCTGACTGTAACGATCACGCCCGGGCGCATTCGCAGACCAGGACACGGGGGGTTGGCATAAAGAAATCTGCTGGCAGGTGCGGGCAGGGTGCAGTTGTTGCCTTCCGGGGGCAAAATAACCGGCAAAACCCTGTATCGGCCTGGGTTCACAAATGAGTTCGCCTTCAGCAGAAGCTTCGCTGATTGCGGTTTCACCCTGGCCCATTCTGCAGATGGAAAACTGCGGGGCTTCATGCCAGAAACCCTGAAACAGACCAAGCACCAGTAAAATTACCAGAAGAATTCTTTTCACTTGCCTATTATAACATAATCAGCGCAATGCTGCGACATGACAGGTATTGCCCCCTGAGTTTTTCACTGAAGAATATTTTGCGAACAAGAATGGTACGGCTGGCATCATCTGATGAAGAACGATGTTAAAATTCCCCGAAAGATAGCGGCAAATCAATGCGTTGAATGGACAACCAGGCTGGACCGTGTTATCAATTATATTACAGCAGTAACGGAGGGCGTCAGAAAGAAAAGCGGGGAGAAATCATGAATCAGACTTTATACACGTTACTTTCTCTTGATTACCTGGTGTTAACTCTGCTTTCATATTCTTCGAT
>CAZPCO010000205.1:0-6393 GCA_964585025.1 uncultured bacterium
TCAAATTTCTAGGATTGGCAGACATGAAAAAGAGACTAATGGCGCTGTTTCTGACCCTGATTGCCCTTGCCGCTACCGGTTGCATTCAGGAATCCCTGGTTATTCCGGTCGCCACAGTCACCGGTAAGGTCGTGGTGCCATCCGGAAAAACTTCGACCGGTATCAAAGTTACCGTGGCCGGCGAATCGACATACGCCTACGTCGATGAAGGTGGCAGCTACTCTCTTGAATTCAGAAAAACCGGGCGTTTTCTTCTGGTTGCGCGCGGTCGCGGTTTCGATATCAATTTTGTCTGGGTCGATGCTGTTTCTGAAAAGACGGTGGAAGCTCCCGATATCAACCTCAGCGAAAAGCTTGTTGGTGAAGCAATCTGGATGGCTTCGCTCGTAGATTTCCCCGACGCAACAGCTTTCAACATAAAGTCAGTTTCTCCGGCCTGGAGCCAGGCCAGCGAAAAAATGTATGATGACGGCACTCACGGCGATGTGCTGGCCGACGATGGTATTTTCACCCTGCGTCTGACCAATCTTAAAACCGGCACCCAGCAGTATTCAATCGAATACACGAAGAGTGACGGCAAGACGACTTCTGCTAAAGACCCGCATCGCGAAAGTGAAGTCAGTTCCAATTCCGCCCTGTACATTCCGGAATCAACGGTTAAACTTGCACGCGGTAAAGTTACCAGTGATGTTACTGGTGTAAATTACAGCGAAGTGAAACTTGCCACCAAGAAAGGCTCGAGATCGATGCAACTCGACAGCGATGGTGGTTACAGCTTTGCCATGGAAGGCAACGGTCGTGAGTATCTGGTGTTCAGAAGCCAGAACTTCCATGCCAGAGCCATACCTGTCGATCTTTCAACAGTTACCCTGCTCGATGTGCCGACTACAACAATCTCTTCGAAGAGGGCCGGCGAAGTCAAAATGATACTCATCGCTTCAGATTTTGCTGAAGTTAAAGACCCGACCGTTGTCGGCGACTTTACCAACTGGCAGCCTCAGAAGCTTTACGATGATGCCACCAACGGCGATGAAGTTGCCGGTGACGGCGTTTACACCAGACTTTTCACCGGAGTGAACACTTCGAGCTCCTATCAGAAGTATGCTTTCAACATCACTGCAACGAACCAGGTCAAAGACCCGTATCAGGAATCAGGCGACGAGTCATACTCGATCATCAGGGTGAAATGATGAAACATACCGGCAAAATAGTCGCTTTGATAGCCTTCTGCACGATGATGCTCGTATTCTCTGCGCCCAGTGCCAGAGCCGAGAAGGTCAACTACTATTACGGCTGGATATCAAAGACAATATCGGTGACGACAAAGGCCCGGGTTACTACATGTATCCGAGTGATAAACGTCTGCGCCGAGGGGCTTTCGATATCAAAAAGTTCACCGTTTATGAAGAAGGCCAGGTCATTGTTTTCGAAATTCAGATGCGCAATTACATCATGCGTGAGTGGCCCGACACCGCAAAAAGCGAAGACCAGGGTTTTGTAGCCAACCTCTGGGATATCTACATCGATATCGATGGCATCGAAAACTCAGGTTACAAGCAGGCATTGCCGGGTCGAGATCTGGCGTTCGCCGACAACATGGGCTGGGAAAAAATGATTCTCATCTCGCCGCTTTCAGAATATGAACTCTACGATATTCTGCGCGACAAGACCGACGAGCTCGAGTTTCAGAATCAGGTCAACGATATCGTCTACCCAGATTATGTCAAGATTCAGAGCGACCGGGCAATCATCAAAATTTCCAAGCTAAAATTGCCCCGCATTGCCGAGACCTCCGGTTTTCAATGCCTGGCGATGGGTTACAAGAAAATTGTATCGCCCAATCGCCTTTTGAATCGCGATGTCCGCGCTTTCGCCAGTTTCGATGACTTTGGCGGCGGGCATGACACCTACGGCGATCCACCCGTGATGGATATAATTGTTCCCGAGGGTGATGATCAGTATGCGTTGCTGCGCAATTATCGCTCTGAGCCTTATCGTGAAGATATTACTTATGCCAGGATTCCGTTCGTCTACAAGGACGGTCAGCGCAAGAGCCCGGCAATGGCCAACCCGCCGGTCAAAGCTCCGGCTGACGAAGCAGGCTTATCCGTAGAGGCTGCTCCGCCGACCGTAAAGATTTCTCCTGACAAGAATACTGCAGTATTGCGAACCGCACCACCGATCGTATCACAACCAGCTGTAACCATAGCAAAACCGGCAGTAAAACCGGCGGTAAAATCCATTACCAGTTCTCCGGCTGCCAAACCCACCGGCAGCCAGAGCGGCTTCGTTCCTCTTAAACCGGTCTCTTCCGAACAGGGGTTCAAACCACTGCCGAAAGCGCCTGAAGGATTCATACCAGTCAAAAAATCAAAATGAAAACATTCAATGCCCGCTCAGTTTTTAATGAACTAATGACGATTAAGATACAAGCACCAGAATCAGTTTGCTCAAGGAGGCCCTCGCAGATGAATCGACAGAAATCCCACAGAATGGCAGGTTTGCTGCTGTTGCTCACCATGTTTTTTGTCGCTTCGGCAACCGGTCTGTTTGCTCAGTCCGCACGTTCACGGGGCATGGGTGGTGCTTTCATCGGCTTGTCAGACGACGAATCGGCCACCGTATTCAACCCTGCCGGTCTGAGTCAGATTCAGGGCCGCGAAGCTTCGCTTCAGGCCAAGGTGAATGAACGAGACGTTTATGATTGGACCAACCTGGCTTTCACTGGTCATATTTATGAAGACAATGTCGAAAGCAAGTTTTCGATCACTGACTATCTGGAACACAACATTCTTGAAGAACCACTGCCGAGAAGGCCGAAATACAGCTACGGCGTTTCTTATACTGAAGACAACCGATCGCTGGAATTCGGCAATCTGGTCGGCGGCGAATACCAGGGTGTCAGGCGCGAAGTCAGAGACCTGCAGCTCGCTTTCGGCACCAGGTTTCCGATTGCCAGACGCATGCTGGCTCGCGAGCAGCTGTATGGTGGTATCAAACTCAGAGTTCTCAATGTCGACCGTTACATCAAGAGTCTTATGCAGCACAGCAAACGCGATCTGTTCTCTCTTGGTGTCGGCCTCATGTATCATTACAACGACCGGGTTACCGGCGGTCTCACCATTGATAACCTCGTACAGAGCGTCAGTGGCACAAATGAAGACGAAGATGGCGTCACTCTCAACCTTGGCACTGCTTATACAGTCACCAAGGGCACGACAATTGCCGCCGACGCCCTCAATATTACCAACACTCCCGATGCCAACGAACAGCAGTATCGCATCGGTGTCGAAAAGAAATTCGTCGAAAACGATCTCACCATGAGAATCGGGTCGCTTAACGGCACACTGACTCTTGGTTTTGGCATGAACGTGCTGCCGCATATCCGGGTAGACTACTCGTTCTATGATGGTGACGTCGTGAGCGAACACCATGTCGGAGCGCACGTGACCTTTGACTAAGCAGGAGACAGCGATGAACCCCATGGCAAAGGCCATTCTGATATTCGTAATGATGTTCTCCGTCTGCACTTTGCGGGCGGAGAATTTTATCGAACCCGGTATATTTCTGCAGCAAAAGCTGGAAGTTTTCGGTCTGGCCGGAATTCCATGGGAAAGCGAATCTTCGTGGGATGAAGAGCGATCGCGGGCCTGGATGGATGCGTTGCATCATGCCTACGAGAAGATTCTCGAACTGCCTCTGATGGAAGGCAAGCAGGTGGCCCATGTGCTGCAGACGAACTCAGCATTGAAGGAGCGTCTTGGCCTGGTGCTGATGTCAGCGCCCAAAACATTTTTTCAGCCTGATGTTTCCGGAATGGTGCGCTGTCGTGTCGATGTGCCTCTGACTGGTCGCCTCAGTCTGCGCTCGGCTCTGTATCTCGCGGCTTTGCGACCTGAACCGATGCAGCCGACGAGTTTTCTCGCCTCCTGGACTGCAGGAGTAAAGGTTGATAAGAAAACTCCACCACCGGCATTTATGCGGGTCATTATCGATGCGCGCTCGTTTACCTTTGAACCTTCACTTTTTCCCAGGTTTTTCGATGCTTCCGGTATGCTGATTTTTCAGGAAGCAATGATTCCGGAACGAGAGCGCTTCAGTCGCCCGGCTGTGCGCTTTATGACCGACATTACTGCTGCCCGTGCCGGTCTTGCCGAAGAAGAAACCTTCACTGTCGCTGCACATGTGAACGCGTTGTATCGCCGCGACATCACCGTTGAAGAAGCTGATGCCACTGTATTTGCACGCTTCTGCCGTGATATGATCGATACACCTTTGCGGCAGCGTGAAATTGTGATAGTTTTTGACCCTGAACGGCCTCGCAAAAAAGGCCGACTCGCAAAAACCGAAACCAAGGCCGAAAAACCGGCCGATTCTACCCCCAGGCAGGAGGCAAAACCATGATTTCAAGACGCATTCTGGCCATCATTCTGCTGTTGTGTTGTATAGGCACGGCCGCAGTGGCCGCAGAGGTTGACCGGGAACTCGACAAACGTGTCAGCCGCATCGAACGTTACATCTATGGCGATGAACAGGCAGCCGCAATGGCAGACCGTCTGCGGCAGATCGAAGAAGACCTTTTCGGCCGCTCGACCGGGCAGACCGATTCCGAAAAATCACGTTATCTGCATGATTTTATCTTCAAGGGTTCAGCCAGCAATCTGTCTCTTGATATGAAACTCAGCTATCTCGAATGGAAGCTGTTCAATAAGACTGGCGAAGGAACTCTGGAAGCCAGGCTTGCCGAGATAGACAAGAAGGTTATTGGCAACGTCTCCATGGAACCGATGGCCTTTCGACTGGAACAGCTGGTGCATCTGACCATTGAACGAGGTCTGATCTCGCTGCATACAGTGACTATACCCGCCGGTACCGAGATAAGACTGCGGCTCAAGAAAGATCTGTCGAGCCGCACCGCCACCAAGGGTGATCTGATTCCGATGGTTGTGGCCGACGATCTTTTTATCGATCGCAATATTCTGGTAATGACCAGCGGCGGTATCGTCAGTGCCGAGGTTAAAAACGTCAGACGTGGCGGCCGCTTCGGTCGCACCGGCTATGTAAATCTCGATGTAAGAAATATTGAAAGCATGGATGCCTCGTTGCTGCCGGTCAAGATCGAAGATGCCGGTGCAAAATTCGACAAAAAGAAAATCGGCATGGCAGCAGGCGCTTCGACTCTTGGCTACCTGGTGCTTGGCCCGATTGGTCTTGCCGGTGGTGCCTTCATCAAAGGCGGCGAAGTAGAAGTGCCGGCCGGCACCGAATTGAGCGTCGTAACCACTGAAGATCGACGTATAACCGGTGTTCTGGTGCCAAAACGCTGAGCTTAAACTGAGAAAAGGGCCGCCACAACCTGTGGTGGCCCTTTTGGCTTTTAAAGCAAGCTTGCATTCAACTGACAGGATGATATAATTAGGCATTCTATTCGTTTCTGGAGTGAGAATGGCCAAAGCAGGAGCTTTCAAAGAAATTGCCTCGATCCTTGGCGCTTCGAGCGTGCTCGGATTTGTCGGTCAGAAGTTGCAGCAGCCCCTGATTATAATGTTTCTGGTTGCCGGTGTCATTTCAGGGCCTTCCGGGTTCCGTTTCATCAGAAGTTACGAGGAAATCGAACTGCTGGCTGAAATTGGCATCGCTCTTCTGCTGTTCATCGTCGGGTTGAAGCTCGACCTCAAACTGATCAAGTCTACCGGCCCGGTCGCACTTGCAACCGGTATCGGCCAGATGGTTCTCACTTCCGGTCTTGGTTACGTTCTTGCCGCAGCACTTGGCATGAATGCTGTAACCTCGGCCTATGTGGCCATGGCAATGACTTTTTCAAGCACCATCATCATCGTCAAGCTGCTTTCTGACAAAAAAGAGATCGATTCACTCCATGGGCAGATTGCTCTCGGCTTTCTGATCGTGCAGGACATCGCAGCTATCATCGCTCTGGCCTTTTTGACAGCTTTTGGCAGTAACCTGACCGGCGAAGTCACCGTATGGTCGGCAATAAGTCAGATCCTGGTCCGTGGCACCATCATGGTTGCAGTCGTCGGGCTGCTGATGAGATATGTGATCCCCGGGCTGGTCGAGAGAATGGCTACATCTCAGGAAATGCTCAGTCTTTTTGCAGTTTCCTGGGCGGTTTTTCTTGCGGCCGGTGGCGAGATGCTCGGTTTCAGCAAAGAGGTCGGAGCTTTTCTGGCCGGCATTTCGCTAGCCTCGAACGCTTATCGGGATGCGATTGGTTCCAGACTCGGCGGGTTGCGTGATTTTCTGCTGCTGTTCTTTTTTATCGACCTTGGAGCGCGTCTCGACTGGTCGGTAGTCGGTTCACAGCTTGGTGCCGCCGCTATTTTTTCGCTTTTCGTTCTGTTGATCAAGCCGATTGTTCTGCTGGTAATCATG
>CAZPCO010000206.1:0-1865 GCA_964585025.1 uncultured bacterium
CTGCGCGGCGGGCTGCCGAAAACCGCGAAGTTTTTTCTTCAAATCTCAGCAGCGGGAAAGAACCTGAAACTATCGAGCCGGGCCGATGAAAAATTCTGAACAGCTAATTCTGTGTGATCTGGGCGGGGTGCTGATCGATCTGAACTGGAATTCGCATGCCGGTTCGCTTTTTGGCGGCGGTATGTCACCGGAAACACTTAAATCGAGATGGCTTGGTCTTGCTTCCGTAAGAGCTTATGAGGCTGGAAAGATTGATTTTGCCGGATTTTATCAGCAGTTTTGTGCTGAAACCGGTAGTAATACCGTCTTTGATGATTTCAGGCGCGAGTTTATCGGCATTCTTGGCCCAGACAAACCCGGGTGTGATGAAACTCTCGCCCGTCTGGCCAAGGCAGGGCGGCTGGCGATGCTTTCGAACACCAATGAGCTGCATGTCGCGACTTTGAGGGGCTGCAGCCGGGTATTCGATCATTTCGACGACCTGTTTTTTTCTTATGAGCTGGGTCTGGTTAAGCCGGACAGCAATATCTTTTTTGCTGTCTGCGAGCGAACCGGGCACAATCCGGGGCAGGTGTTTTTCTTCGATGACAGCGAGGTCAATATTGCCGCGGCAAAGTCATGCGGTCTGCATGCCTGGCGTGTCGATTCCCCTGCCGAAATTGAGAAAATAATCGCTGCACAGCCTGATTTTGCCATGATATAATACGCGAAACGACAGGAGAATAAAGCGTGAAACTAACATCAAATCAGCGAAAGCATCTAGAATCCATGGCCAATCACCTCGATGCCCTGGTGCGTATCGGAAAACAGGGGCTCGAGGCCAAGATCGTCAGCAGCGTGCGCGAAGCTCTCAGTTCCCAGGAACTTATCAAAATCAAGCTGCTCGACACCTCGCCGGTCGATGTCGATGAAGTAGTCGACGTAGTAGTTGAAGCAACCGGTGCCTGTCTTGTGCGAACGATCGGCAGAGTGATCATATTGTACCGGCCGTTTACCGATAAGCCTCAAAAAATAGAACTGCCGCCGGCAAAATAGTTTTTCCAGATAGCCGAAAAAACCTTATAATAATATTAGAAAAAGATACAGAAATTAGTGACTGGTTAGCTTAAATAAGAGAGGGGGCTCTGATCTGCGAGCCCATATATATGCAGAGACAGGCTAGGACCGCTGTAGACCCCGATCTGGCCGATCGGTCTATCGGGTCTTTCAAGCATCGCTTTCTAGTCGGGTATCTGCCATTCATGCTTGTCGTTGCGGGTCTGCTGACTGTCTCTCTGATGCTTATCTCATTTTATAGTCTGAAACAACAGCAGCGCGAATTGTTTCAGCGGAGGTTCAGTCCGCATGCAGATCGTCTTCAAATGCTTATTCTTGGTGGCAAAGAATCAGAGTTGCCGCTGCAACTTCAGGCCATAGCCGAACAACTAGGCATTGACAAAATTGATGTTTCTGACCAGCGCAATGTCTGCATTGCTTCCTTTTCATCCGGTGAGAGCTCATCTCATGCAATTGAAATGGTTTATCCGCTGTCTTTCAAGAATGGCGGGGCAATTGACAGACAATGGCAGGTTACTTTTCAGGTGCCAGGTACCTCATCATATCCTGAGTTTCTCGACAGCTTCATGATTTATCAGCTCATCATACTCATTTTAATTATGATTGCGTCGGTCACCGCGTTTTTCATGGCATTTGACGCGATGATCGGCGAACCGGTTCAGGCGCTGATGCTCGCCATGCGTAACCGCCTTGAGGGTGTCGACAACAGCCTGATAGAGTTTCCGTTCAATAATGAGCTGACACCGGTAGTAGGCCTTTTCAATCGCCTGCTTGCCCAGGAAAACCAACTGACAAGGCGTGTCGACGAG
>CAZPCO010000206.1:1875-6371 GCA_964585025.1 uncultured bacterium
CTGCTGGCCAATTCAGGCATCGTCTGGTTTTCTTTCGCTCTTGAAGGAGAAATATTTGCATACAATGGCAGTGCCAGTGGAATACCATGGTTGAATGCCTCTCTGATCAGAACGCCCGGTGATCTGATGGCTCTGGCCAACTCATCGCAACGTGCTGTTTTCAGACAGAAATGGTATGAAATCAAAGAGCGACTGATCTCGTCAGAGCAAGGTTCCGATGAGATTGAAGTGAGAATTCATGCCGCTCTGATTGGTAAAGGCGCTGATGATGCCAGCGAAAAATGGCTTCTGATCAAACTTTTCTGGACAACTGACACCGGAAAAAAAGAAGTCTCAGGCTTTTTTAAAGATCTGAGTCAAATACGCAGACATGAAGCTGAACTGCAGAATTTTGCCGACAATTTCCGTCATCTTTATGAAAACAGCCCGCTGGGCATCTGGCGGTGTGTCTGCCAACAGGATCGCTACGATTATCTGAACCCGGCAATGGCGAAAATACTCGGTTATGCTTCTCCTGAAGAAGCGATCAGCAGTATTTCCAGTATCAGTCGTGATGTGTTCTTCAACCCGGGCGAGCGATCATTTTTTCTTGATGAGGTGAAGAGACGCGATCAGGTCGTAAATCTTGAGCTGCGGTTCAGACGTGCAGATGGAAGTGTCTTCTGGGGAGCAATCTTTGGGCGGCTTTATCATTTTCAGAATGTTCAGTATTGCGAAGGGGGGTTAATCGATATAACCGACCGCAAACTGACCGATGAGAGACTGCGGTGCAACGAAGAATTCCTGCGCCAGGGAATGGAAGCCTCCGGCATCGTTTTTGGTCAGTTTGAAACCGTAACCGATCGTCTGCAGTTTAAAGGGGCAGTCGCTGAACTTTTCGGCCCGGGTATGTCAGAAATTTGCATTCTGAAGAATTTCCAGCGGTTGGTGCATCCTGAAGATCTGGCGCGGGTAAACAGCTGGCTGGAACGTTTGCGTCGCTGTGAAAGCCTCGCTGCCAGTGATCGAACTCCTGTTGAATTTCGCATCTGTCGCGTTGATAACAACCAAAAAGTGGCCATTCGCTGGTTGAGTGTTACCGCGATCAGACTTGAGACTGCTGCAGATGGTAGAAACCGGTTTCTTCAGAGTGTTTTTGTCGATGTGACCCGGCAGAAGGAAGCAGAAGAAAAACTGTCTGCCGCTGTAGAAGCTGCGGTTGCCGAAAGCCGTCTTAAATCAGAGTTCTTTGCCGGAATCAGTCATGAAGTTCGTACGCCTTTGAATGCAATTATTGGTTTCAGCGAACTGCTGGTGCCAATGATCGAAGACCAGCGGGCCCGCCATTATGTTGCCTCGATTCTTTCTTCAAGCCGCAGTCTGATAAATATTCTCAACAGTATGCTCGATCTCAGCCGTCTTGAAGCCGGCAAGGTAGAGCTTATCGCCGAACCGGTATGTCTTGCCGATCTGTTCAACGATATAAAGCATAGTTACAGTTCCGAAATGGCCAACAGCGGTCTTGAATTCAAAATTTCCGTCGGCGAATCGGTGCCGGCACTGCTGCTGCTCGATGAATTCAGAATTCGTCAGATCATTTCCAATCTTCTCAGCAATTCATTGCGCTTTACCACGTCTGGTTACATAAGCCTGAGCGTAATCGCGGCAGTCAGAAATGCCGGGCAGACGGCCGATCTGACGATCAGCGTTCAGGATACCGGGCAGGGCATACATTCTGATGATCTAAAAGAACTTTTCAAACCGCTTTCAGAAAAGAAACTGCAGCGAGTACCTCAGTCCGGTGGCACCGGTCTGGGGCTGATCATCTGCCACCATCTGGTTGAACTCATGGGCGGCAAAATCAAGGTGAAGAGCGAAATTCAGTGCGGAAGTCGCTTTGATGTAATCATCAAGGACGTGCGGGTAGCACAACCAGAGGCTTCTGCAGTTACTTCTGGTAAAGTTGGCAGACAGAATTTTCGTTTTAACGGTCAGAAGATACTGGTTGCCGATGACACTGCATCCAACCGTGAATTGATGGCTGAAGCGATGCGGGGTGCCGGCTTGCAGGTCATCTGCGCCAGTGATGGCGATGAGGCGGTCAGACTTGCCATCCAGGAAAAGCCAGAGCTGATTTTCATGGATATCCGGATGCCGGTTAAAGATGGTATAGTTGCAACACGTGAGTTGAAAAGCATTGCCGGTCTGGCCAAGATTCCAGTCATTGCAGTTACCGCTTCGACCAGCGCCCGCGAACAAAAAGAGCTGGGTGAGCTCTTCGACAACTTTATCTATAAGCCGGTGAGTCTGTTGCGTTTGTTTGCCGAGGCTGCAAGATATCTTAAATCTGGTTCCGGCAAAGAAGAGATCGTTGCTGTGGCTCAGCATCTGGTGATGCCGCCTGAAGCTTTCGAGCAGTTGCACGAGCCCTGGAAACTCGTTGACAGTATCAGCAACACCTGGTTGCCGCGTTTGAAAGAACTCGAAGGCGCAGTGTCCATGGAAGATGCTTCGCGGCTGGCCAATTCTCTCAAGACGCTCTCTGTCAGACATTCTTTCAATCATCTTACCATCGAGGCCGAAAATCTTACCTCATGTCTGCAGAAGTTCGATATGAATGGCATCGATAATTCGCGACGGCGCATCGGCCAGATTTTCAATCAGGTACTTGCCGTCTATGCCCGCCAGGAATTGGCATAATCGAGAACCAGTTGCCTCTGTTCGTCAGTTTCCGGGCTGCGGGTAAAACGGGCAGCGTTGCTGGCTGAAAAAAGCCGCGCCACTTCATCTAGCGCTTCGGGGCCGCTCATTCCCTGGCTGCAGAGCCAGCAGCCGACAACAGTGCCGGTTCGACCTATGCCGCCGCGGCAGTGCACATAGACATGACGTTTTTCTGAAAGAAGGGCGTTGAGGCAGTTGACGATCTGCTGCATGGTTTCCAGACCTGGTGCAGAAAAATCCTGAATCTCAAAACGGCGATAAATGACGGTTTGCCCGGTAATCTGGGGCAGAATCGGCTGGTAATGAGGCAGTTCATCTTCTTCGGTCAGGTCGATGAATGCATCGATACCGTTTGCGAGCAGAGCTCTGAGAAACTCTTCCGGTTCGTCGATTCCCGGGTTATAAGGATAATTGCCGGCAAGAAATTTTTCTGGAACCACCCAGTAGCATCTGCCCGGAAGCTGAATTTTCTGCATGCTTCGCGCTCCTTGAAAGAAACTTACCTAGATTGTAACACTGGCTGACCATATCTGGTATCATGCAATAAATACACTGCAGATGAGGAATTATGCTGCGAACTATAGTATTGCTGCTGTGTCTGCTTACCGGTGTTGTCAGGGCCGAATTCGACCTCAAGCCTTATCGGGTTGGAAACGTCGCTTCTGCTGCGATTCCGCAAGAGCTTCTTTACCCTGAATATTTTCGTAAAACCGATCAGATAAATTTACCCAATCTGATGAACGAATTCCGCTCCCGGTTCGAATTTTTTTCCGGTATGGGCTCAGAGCCTTCCTATCGCTCATGCTTCAAAATGCAGCGGCGCATTTATAAAGGGCTGGAACGAATGATCGCATCTGCCGGGTGCCTGCCGTTCAATCGTATCGATGACGCGCTCATCTATAGTGATGATTCGCCTTTGCTCGAGTATCTCAGACCCATGCCGCTGAAAACTTCAGATTTTTGCAGTTTCAGGTCTTTCGGTGACCCGATGGCGAGCGGAACAGTTTATTGTGTCTTTCATGGAGCAGATATGGATGGTCAATTTTATCAGACTCATCTGCTCGAATTCAACGCCGCCCGGCCGGCTATCACTGTTTTTGATCTCGTAGAAATGCTGATTTTTTTACCAGCGCTATTCATTATTCCCGTTGTCTGGCTGATTCTTAAGAAGGCACTCGAGAATAAAAAGCCTGCCGTCGGTAATCGCGAGGGTTGAAAATGGCCGGTGAATTCTATATGATAACCAGAAGTTTCCCCTTATCCAGATCGGCGGTAAAATGATGCACGCCAGGCGCGCTCCGTTTTTTTTCAGATATCGGCAGTTCTTCAGACTCTGGCTTGGTCAGGTAACCAGCCAGGCGGGCAATAAAATTTATCAGATCGCCATTGTCTGGTGGATTCTCCAGGTTTATCCGGAACACGGCGGGTTTGCCCTCGGAGCCTTTATGGTCGCCGGTGCTCTGCCTTCTCTTCTTTTCTGTAACTATATCGGGCGGGTTGTCGACCGCATGCCGGCAAAGCAGATGCTGGTCGGTTGTGACCTCACGACAACCTGTTTTCTGGCATTTACCGGGTATTCTCTTTATAACAATATACTCGATCTGAAGATGGCGTTTGCCCTCAGCTTCATGCTTGCGACCGTCGAAGGGTTCTTCAATCCCGCGGTGACAAAATGTCTGCCGTCATTGGTTGATGAAGATGGCCTGGAACAGGCAGTTGCCTATCAGACTTCAACCCAGTATCTCGCCAGTTTCGGCGGCTCAGTGCTCGGAGCCATGCTGATCGGCTGGCTGGGA
>CAZPCO010000207.1:0-6348 GCA_964585025.1 uncultured bacterium
ATTAGCCCGTGCACTGCAAAAACGACTTGACTTTTAACACAGCACATTGCGAGCGAAGCGAAGCCATCCCACGCTTGCATGGCTTAGATTGCTGTCGAACCCTACACATTTCGGACAACCATGGATGCACGTGAATAAATGTTACAGGCCCGAACCTACTGGGCGGCTTCCCAGTATTTGCGGCGGGCTTCCATGTAATGCGGATTGAGCCTGATCGCAATTCTGAATTCTTCCATGGCTTCGTCGAGATGGCCCATTTTGCGCAGAATTATGCCAAGGTGAAAGTGCAGATCGGCATACTCCGGGTGGTCTTTGATCAGGCGTCGATATTCAGCCTCTGCCTGGTCAAGCAGCCCGAGGTCGGAAAAAATGGCGCCCAGGTCTATGGTGACACTGCCGCGTGAAAGCTTGCCGCCAAGCGTCTCTTCGACAATCTGACGGTATTCTTTCATGGCCTTGCCGATTGCACCCTGTTCTTCGAAAATACGCGCTACATAGTATCTGGGCGCAGCATAACGGGGGTTGATGGCAAGTGCATTGGCAAAACTGGCCTGCGCCTTGTCATAAGCCTTGCTTTCGTAAAAAATCAACCCGATATTGAAATGCGCATCGGCAAAACGCGGGTTGAGCGTCAATACCGATTCATATGAAGCTACTGCCTGGTCCCGATCGCCAAGTTCACGGTAGGCATGCCCAAGATGTGTGTAATATACTGGATTTTTGGGATTCTGATTGACTGCCTTGACGTAGCAGAATGAAGCCTTGTCAAATTGATTCTTGAGAAAAAAGGCGTTGCCCATGGCGAACAATTTTTCGTGATCGTGCGGGTGGGTGCGCAGATGCTTGATACAGGCGTCGACTACCTCATCAAGAAGACCTTCACGATAGGTTGCAGCTTCTGCCATCCATTAGCCTCCTGGAAATTTTCAGTCGGTGGATAAAACCGATTTTATGTCTTTGCCCAGCTTGGTTCTGGGGTCGCATCGTCTGAATGCAGCTTTGTCAATACAGTAGGTATGCAGAACTTCAAGCCCCTCGTAATTGCGTTTCTGCAGACCCTGCCGCATTGACTCAAAGACTGGTGTGAGGTGTTTCAGCCCTTCTTCCGGTTCGAAAGCTTCACGGGTGAAGAAGCGATATTTATGGATAACGCCGTCATCGCGTCGAAATATGTCTACTTCAGGTTCTTCCAGCAGGCGTGATCTGACTGAAAAATTGCGGACATCGAAGAAATGCTGGCGTTCATAGTCTTCGTAAATAGTGACTCCCCAGATATAAGGGTTGCGAAACAGCCAGAGCGGGAATACCGGGCTGAGAAAATTCTTGAGACTTTCGATCAGATCATAGTTATACTCATCTTCGCGGACACAAACATGAAGATGGCCATTCTGCAGCCTGAATTCACCACCTTCGATGAATCTTCCGCCGATCAGACTGATCTTTTCGGGCTTTGGAATGCTTTGCAGAATTTTTTTGGTGCGGTCATTGATCGTCGTATAGCTTTCGCTGGGTTGATCGACGTAATCAACACCGATGTCAGATACAGGAAACTGGAATATTCGCTCGAAAACAGTCTGATAGACTTCGCGGTCCTTGCGGTCGCTGACAAAAACATGTTGTTCCAGAATCTGACTTTCCTGACTCATAAATTACTCCGATTTTGCATAGATAAGAGTGTGATCTTCGGCTGTCTCTCGACCCGAGTTTTCCAGTTTCAGTTGCTCGGCAAGATTGCCAAGCATCATTCCCGCCGATTCTTCAGGCAGTCTGTCAAGCATCAGTCGCAGGTCTTCTAGACCGAGACGTTCTCTGCCGCCTGAAGGGAATTCGGTTACCCCCTCAGTATAAAGTAAAATACCATCGCCGGGCAACAGTTGAATTGTCTGGTTTTTATAGGGTTCGACGCCTTTGTTGAATAAACCCAGCGGTACACCGCTTTCCAGTTGGGGAATTTCGACATAACCGCTGCGGGTTCGATTGATCAACGGCACCGGGTGTCCGGCAAGTGCCAGAATGACGCTGCGGTCAGCTGCTTTGATCATCATTGCTGCAGCTGTTGCGAATAGATCGTGCATGTTTTCCGTGTTCATGTATGCGGAAAGCCTGTTGAGCAGGTCTGCCGGTGCGGGGCAACTTTCGAGCAGGCAGCTTAACATGGCTTTGAATCTGGTGAGAAACAGAGCGGCACTGAGCCCTCGACCCGAGCATTTGCCGATAATTATCATCAGTTTCTCGCCTGGTACATTCAGATAAGCATGGAAGTCGCCACTGTGGTCAGGAGCATGGTCGGCCAGTTGGGCAATTTCCCAGCCTCTTATGGCACCGGGATTGTGCGGCAGCATTTCGGCAAAGAGGCTTTTGGCAAGCATGTTTTCAGCCTCAGTTTGTTTTGCAGCTGCGCTGGCATGAAAAAGTTCGTGGTTTTCACATAGCAGCGCCAGGCCGTTGCAGAAACTTTCAAGATTTTGCGATCGGTCGCGACTGAAGGAGTCGCCGGCCGAAATGACCGCCAGAATGCCATGAAAGGTAGAAAAGAATGCTACGGGGAGCAGCAGGCCACCATTTTGCCGGGTGCCGGTGGCAAATGTCAGCGGACTTGAAAAGGTTTCAGAACGGCGGACGATGTGCAGATCGATGAGCCTGTGGATTCTGTCTGCCATTTCTTCGACAATGTTGTCTGATACCGGTACAGAGGCAGGCATGTGTTGCGAATTGAGCCTGCTGCCGCTCAGATAGCGGAGATTGCAATCCTCTACGGAATAGTAGAGAAATGTGCAGTCAGAAAATGTTTCGGACAGCTGGCTCAACGCCAGACCAATTTTATCAGCCAGCCCTTTTTCCGGATTGATGAGATGGAGAAAGTGCTGTTGCCATGAATTGTTCAGCGGGGCAGCGGTCGGTTGTGGAGCTGGAAAAACAGCGACCTGCGTCGAGCCTCCCATGCCGGCCTCTTTTGCTTCTGGCAGTTTGTCGGCCTGGACGCCAGGACCTGCGGTCAGGAACATTACTGCTGCAGCAACCGCCAGTATCATGACGATCAGCGAAAAAACGGCAAGAGCCGCGCCGGTGTCGTGATATAGAATTCCGCGCAGCGTGACGACAAACCCGGCCAGGAAGACCGCCAGGGATGTTTTGATCAGAAAACGACGCATGTTCAGAGTCACAATACCCTCATGATGACCGAATATAATGGGATAACCGGAGATCTGCGCTTAAGAAAAGCAACCCGGCCGACCGGCCGGGTTTGCCTGTAATGACGTGTCACCGCTTGAAGAGCCGGGCTGTTCATGAAAACATCGGTTGGAGAACCGAACGGCTTCAATACGATCAGGCAGCCCGATAGTTTTCGTAGGATCTTCCAGACCTGGTTTCAAGGTTGCGGCAATGCTTCGCCATGGCTTCAATGGCTGCCGGGTCGCCGATTCTGGCGAGTGCTTCGCCTGCCGCAATACTGACTTCTTCACGCGGATCTTCGAGTGCTTCGATCAGGGCTTCGACTACGGCAGTGCCGCGGCGGTCGCCAAGCTGCAGACAGGAGATCCGGCGAATACGCCAGTCGGGACTTTTAAGGCCTTTGATGTAGCGCCAGGTCTGATCGACCGGGGTTACACTCGCCAGCGGAACGACTTTACCGCGAGGTCTGCCGGTGAAAGTGCTTTCATCTTCTCCGCGCCAGCGGCGCCAGAGCCCGGAGAATATTTTTTCGAACATGAACCAGCCCACGAAATAAATGAGGGTGAGGGCCAATATCTTGAGTTCGATGTGCATCATAGCTAATGCCTCCTGGTAATATTTTCTTCGTGAACCATCGGCATTCTGCAGGTTAAACTTTATAGCTGATTATTTGTAGCGCTGTCGGCACCATGCCTGCGGCATCAACCACTCATGAATCAGAAAGGCTCGAGATTGCTTCGCTCCGCTCGCAATGACACAATTCCGTCACTGGCTCCGGCCATCCATGGCCTTCGCGAGGAGCAAAAGCGACGAAGCAGTCTCAGGTATAGAACCGTAGTTTCTTAGCCTTCAGTCAATTCAGGTTGTATTTATAGCCCGGTATCGG
This sequence comes from uncultured bacterium, assembly GCA_964585025.1. Lineage (GTDB taxonomy): Bacteria > Muiribacteriota > Ozemobacteria > Ozemobacterales > Ozemobacteraceae > Rifleibacterium. The sequence continues at coordinate 4,061 of CAZPCO010000207.1, forward strand.
TTACCAGCCGGTGGTGGAAACGGGCCAGTGGTCGCATATCGGTGGGTGTTGCCCTTTCAGGGTTTTTAGAATGGCTTTTATGGCAGGACTTCTGAACCCGAAAGTTGCGGCACAGGTCGAAATCTGGCTGCAGCCGGCAAGATCGTATGGGTTGCGCAGGGCGATAACAGCGATTTTGGCTGTTTTTGCTCTTAGAACGTTGACGGTTGCGAGCTGATCTTTGAAAATGTGGGCATTGTAGGTGCAGAAAACGATGCGGGTTCCGGCATCGATTGTGGGTAAAGCTTTTAACACTGATCCTGTCAGTTCTTCTGCACTGCATTTCGGCTCATAGACTACAGTTGTGGCGTGGGGGAATTCGTGCATGATCTGATCTTTGAGGCTGCCCTGGCGGTGTTCTTCTTCAACCTGCACCAGAGATGAAATCTGAGGAAGCACGAAGAGGGTGTTCTCACCCTGGCCGTGTAGAGGCACCATATCGTTCGAGAAACGGAGAAACTTGATACTTTCGTTATGCACATCATCTATCAGTTCAGCGTGTTCGTTTTTCAGAATGTTCAAAGGTTGCGGTGGTTTGTTAGCGGCCAGTGTCTGTCTCGCTGCGGCAATTCTGGCAAGGCTTTCGTCAAGCCGGCGGCCAGTTTCCCGATCGGTTTTCAGCTGTTCGAGGAGCATTTCGGCTGCCAGGCGCTGCTGGTCGAGGCGGTGACAGATGAGCAGCAGGTCGGCTCCGGCGTGGAATGACATGCTGGCTGCCTGGGCTATGCCATATTTTTCTGTAATTGCGCCCATTTCCAGGTCGTCGGTTACCAGAATGCCATTGAATCCGAGGTTTTGCCGCAACAGGCCGGTCAAGACGCTTTTTGATAAAGTGGCTGGCAGATCTTTGGCGCTCTCAAATGCTGGAAAGAAAACATGAGCGGTCATGATAGCCGCGACTTCAGCTTCGATGGCCTTTTTAAATGGAAACAGTTCGAAGGAATGCAGCCGTTCAGCAGGGTGGGGGATGACCGGTAAAGTCAGGTGTGAATCGACATGGGCATGCCCTTTGCCTGGAAAATGCTTTGCGCAGGCAAGAACCCCGGCGCTCTGCAAGCCTCTGATGGCTGCACACCCATGACTTGCAACCTGTTCTGGCTGATCGCCGAATGAACGTGCCCCGATGCCGGGGTTGTCAGGATGGTTTATATCCAATACCGGGGCCAGGTTCCAGTTGAGGCCAAGGCTGAGCATTTCTTTGCCGACTGCGTGATAGACGGCTTCGGTTCTTGAGGTGCTGCCGGTCGCAGCCAGAGCCATTGCTGAGGGAAACAGGCTTCCTTTGCTGAGAATTCGCAAAACCAGGCCACCTTCCTGGTCGATGGCTGTGAAGACTTTCTGCCCGGCGGCAGCGGCGATTTTGTTCAAATGGCCTGGAAGTTTATCAGGATCGGTCAGGTTGCGGGCAAAAACGATGACGCCGCCGATACCCCATTCGTCAACAAAGGCCAGAAACTCGTCGGAAGGCTCTTCGCCCATGTAACCTACAATAAACAACTGACCGATCTGTTTTTTCTGCATAAATTTCCTGCAATTTCCGTTTGGATTCTCCTGAAAAAATCACCGCAATGGTTATTTAAACAGGCGGGAGATTAGGGTATAATGCTACTGCTAAATTTTCAAGGAGATGCCACATGTATTGTTTTAAATGCGGAAAAAAGCTGCCAGCACGGGTGGTGAACTGTCCCGAATGCGATACCCCCCAGAAACGCCGTCAGCGTTACCGCAGCAGAATGATTCTGGGGCTGTTCATATTTCTGGCCGGCGCTGTTGCCGGCAGCCTTTTCGACAGCGTTTTCTTCAAGGGTCAGGCCTGGCAGCATTCTTTTCTGGGTGCTTTTGTTGACCGCCAGAGCGAGGAAGCAGCTTCTCCGGCATCTTCAGCGACTGATCTCAATGTAACCGTTCCTGTTACCATCGTGAAAGGCTCTCAGACTGATTCAGGGGCCGCTGTTGAACCTCAGCCTGCGGTTGCTGATTCTGCCGTTGCCATCGCTTCGGTATCCGAACCCGTAGCCAGTCAGACAGCAGCATCTGTTCAGGTTGCCTCCGTAGCCACTCAAACAGATGCGGCAGATATTTCGGGTATGCATGCCGGCATTATTGCCTCTGATTCTGCCGCAACAGCCCCAACAACAGTGACTTCAGAAGCAGCCATGCTGCCGGCCAGCGAGATTCCGAAATCATTTCCTGCCGGACGACTGATCTTCAAAAAAGCCGAGGCTCTCGAGAAGGGCGCCGGGTCGAAT
>CAZPCO010000208.1:0-1291 GCA_964585025.1 uncultured bacterium
TGAAAGCACGTAGGTCAAAGCCATAAAGGGCACGACCTTGTCGGCAAAGCTGCCAATGCGGCGGATACCACCCAGAATTACCGCTCCGACAAGAATCGCAATCACGACCCCGATGACAAATTTTACCGGGTCTGCACCTTCTTTAACCGGCTCAGCGGCAATACCTGCCTGGATCAGATAATTATGCAGCGGCGCAGCGACTGAGTTAGCCTGTACCATGTTACCGATACCAAAGGAAGCGACAAATGTGAAAATGGCAAAGAGGACCCCAAGCCACTTCATTTTCATACCGTCACGCAGATAATACATCGGGCCGCCTGCCACTTCACCATCGACGTCGATAGAGCGATATTTCATCGCCAGCGAACAGCAGGTAAATTTTGTACACATACCGATGAAGGCGCTGACCCACATCCAGAATACCGCCCCCGGCCCGCCACTGGCGAGTGCGGTAGCGACACCGGCAATATTACCCGTGCCAACTGTTGCCGCCAGGGCTGTCGAGAGAGCCTGGAAATGTGTAATTTCGCCCTCATCGTCGTGTTTGTCCCATTTGCCGGATACCAGCGAAATCGCATGACCGAAAAAGCGAACCTGCACGAAACGCATGCGGATGGTCAGGAAAATACCGGTTCCCACAATCAGAAACATCAGAAAGTAACCCCAGACAAAGCCATTGATCGAATCAATCATCCTGGCAAAAGTTTCCAACGTTTACCTCCAGAAATTTCGGTTTATCTCACCTCTATTATCGGGAAACATTCGCACCCTGCCCAATGCTTTTTCACAAATTTATGTAAACGTCAGATTGCGCACCCAAAGCTTCAATTATACCCTTGGCCTCAACCGCTTTGTGAAATTTTTCGCGAAACGAGAACTGCTTTTCCAACCGCTTGATTTTCGGAAATATTTATCTTAAAATGCAGCAAGATCAAGGCAGGAGAAAACTATGGCTGAGCAGGGTTCTTCAGGAAACGTCATTGCCGCTCTGGCAAGCTTTTTCATACCCGGTCTCGGTCAACTGATTCAGGGCCGGCCATTCGCTGCAATGTTCTATTTCATCGGCCACATCATACTCTGGGTCATCTTCCTCGGCTGGGTGGTCAACCTGGTCGCTGCACTCGATGCAGCCTGGTATACAAAATAGTCTTTATTACTGAAATACAAAGATCAGTTTAGCAAAGACCTCTGGTCAGATCTTTTTAGCAATCTACCGGAGGTAGTTCATGAGTTCAGACGTCGTCAAAATGGACATCGAAAGCACAAACCGTGAAATTCACAGAGTGACCAT
>CAZPCO010000208.1:1301-1896 GCA_964585025.1 uncultured bacterium
CGATTCTCACCCTTGGAAAAATAGTCATCGGCTACCTGGGCAACAGCAGCTCGGTTATTGCCGACGGGGTTCACAGTCTTTCTGATGCTTCCACAGACATTGCCGTTATAATCGGGGTCAAATACTGGAATCAGCCGCCTGACGCCTGCCATCCTTACGGTCATCGCCGCATCGAAGCGATGATTTCTGTTCTCATTGGTGGTGTGCTCGGCCTTGCCGGCTTATTTCTCGGCTGGGGGGCAATCGAAAAGTTCCATCATGGCGAATATGTCGTTCCTGCCCAGATAACCCTGATAATTGCCATCATCTCAATCATTTCCAAAGAATGGCTCTATCGCTGGACTGTAAATGTCGGAAGGAAAGTTAAATCGTCGGCCGTCATTGCCAACGCCTGGCATCACCGCAGTGACAGTTTCTCCTCTATTCCGGTGGCTATAGCGATCAGCATGGCGATGGTAGACCCGAAATGGGCATTCATGGATCCGGTAGCCACACTGGCGGTTTCGGTTTTCATCATTCAGGCCGCCTATGTCATTTGTTCTCCTTCTCTCAAGGAACTTTCCGATGGTGGCGCCAGCATCGAGGTCATGCAGGC
>CAZPCO010000208.1:1906-6332 GCA_964585025.1 uncultured bacterium
TCGAATCGGTGCACGCAGTGCGCTCCAGGTTTCATGGTTCAGGCCTGCATGTCGATCTGCACATTCAGGTCAACGAAAAGCTTACGGTTCGTGAAGGGCACAATATCGCCGGACGGGCCAAACGCCGGTTGATCGATGAAGGCCCAGACATCGTCGATGTTCTGGTACATATCGAACCATCGGAACCTTCCAGGCAGGTATAATCAAAAAAAGAATCGATTCTTTGGAAACGTTGAGATGACATCCCGGCGTATAAACGACTGCCGCGTCATAACGTTGCCGAGCCGTGCAACAAGAAAATCTTGACGAAAGCAAATTTTGTCCGAGAATCAATGCTGAACTGCTGAAATTATTGCTGGCTTATGGTATAAATCAGTAATATCAGAGTTTTCGAAGGAGTTTTGCATGAAGGATGCCCAGAGCGAAGTAACTGCTTCAGCAGTATCTTCAATCAGGTTCGAAGACAACAGCCACGGGTTGAAAAAGCGCGACGAACTGCAAGCCATTCTCGAGGGCTGTCGAGGCCAGAAGCATGTGATTGTCATTCAGAACTACCCTGATCCCGATGCAATCTCGACTGCACTGGCTCACCGACTGATTTCTGAAGCCTTTGGCATATCGGTCGACATTCTCTACGGCGGTCACATCAGCCATCCTGAAAATATCGCCCTGGTAAAACTGCTGGGCATCGATATGAAACGCTGGGAAACAGGTTTCAATCTATCTCAATATCAGGCCTCCGTTTTTGTCGACAACCAGGGCACGACTGCCGGCCCGATAGTTGATGCGATCCAGGCAGCGCATATTCCTGAATTGATCGTCGTCGATCATCACGAGATACAGAATCGCCTGAATCCACGCTTTATCGATATCCGCAAGGTCGGTGCCACAGCTACCATATACGCAGACTATTTTCGCGAAGAACTGATCACTCTGGAACGTTCAAAAAAGGAACACATTCTTGTAGCTACAGCGCTGATGCACGGAATCAAGACAGATACCACCAATTTCATCAGGGCAATTGCTGAAGATTTCCGTGCCGCTTCGTTTCTAAGCATCTTTGTTGACGGCGACCTGCTGGCTCAGATTACCAGCCAGGCAAGATCACGTCAGACGATGAAAATTATCGAAGATGCCCTTGCCAGCCGCACAATCAAAGAAAGCTACTCGATTGCCGGCATTGGTTACCTGCGCTGCGAAGACCGCGATGCGATTCCTCAGGCCGCCGACTTTCTGATGACCGAAGAAAACGTTCATACTGCCATAGTATTCGGTGTAATAGCCTCAAATGATCAAGCCGAGATGATAGTCGGTTCGATGCGCACCACCAGAATTACCGTCGACCCTGACGAATTTCTCAAGGATGTTTTTGGCAAGGATCCAAGTGGCAGATATTTTGGCGGCGGGAAAAAAACCGCTGGCGGGTTCGAGATACCAATTGGGTTTCTCTCCGGTGGTAATGATAAGGATTTCCGCGAAATGAAGTGGAAACTCTATAAAACCCAGATCATGCAGAAAATTCTCAATAAAATTGGCGTAAAGCCTGACGAAAAGAAGCCAGAAGATGAATGAAAACAAATCCGTGCAAACCTTTGAACTGACCGAAGATTACATCGAGCTGATCAAACTGATCAAATTCATGGGCCTCAGCGAAACAGGGGGGCAGGCGAAACTGCTGGTCGAAAACGGCATGGTGAAGGTCGATGGCGAAATCGAATCACGCAAACGCCGCAAGGTCCGCAAAGGCATGACTGTCATGGTTGGCGACGAAACGATCAAAGTCATCTGATGCAGGTATTTGAGCGCTACCAGAAGCAGATTCTCTTTGAGCCTATTGGTAATGCAGGCCAGAAAAAATTGTCGCGCAGTCGGGTCGGCATCGTCGGTGTCGGTGCAATTGGCAGCAGTATTGCCGGTCTCTGTGCCCGCGCCGGCATTGGTTCACTGCTTCTCCTCGACAATGACCGGGTTGAGCTTGCAAACCTGCAGCGACAGATGTTGTTCGATGAAACCGATATAGGCAAGCCTAAAGTACTGTGTGCGGCTGAGAAACTGGTAAAAATCAACTCGGAAATCGAGATAGAAGCATTCAATGAGCGTCTGACCGCTGACAATTTTTCTGATCTTCTCGAGCACAGCGACCTGATTCTTGACGCCACCGACAATTTTGCCACCCGTTTTCTTATCAACGAGCTGGCGCTTTTACTCCGGATTCCCTGGATATACTCAGGGGTGACAGCCTCCTCAGGCCAGTCGATGTTCATCAGGCCATTCGATACGGCCTGTCTGCGCTGCCTCATTCCAGAGAGTGAAATGGTCGATAATTTTCCATCAGTTAACAATGCCGGCATCATCGGCCCGATAGTGTCCATCATTGCAGCCATGAGCGTTTCAATGGCGTTGCGTTACCTCGTCGAAAAGCATGTTGAAAGGGATGTTCTCTGCTTTGACGCATGGGAACTTAAATGCCACCGCATTCCAATGGAACGGACCCCAGGCTGCCCAGGTTGCCGGGCCTGAAACTTCAGCAGGAGAGCCAATTATGAAAATCAGAGTTGAATTTATTGGAGCCATCACGACCGGCCCTTACAAGAAAGAACAGGATTTTGAGCTGAAGGAAAAAACATGCATTCGCGATTTTCTTGAAACCATGCACTACGCCAAGGAACACCTGAGTTACATTCAAGTGATCAAAAACGGTCAGCGCTGTGCGCACACCGAATTGCTGAAAAATGGCGACAAACTCGAACTGATGCTGATGGTCGGTGGCGGTTGATCTTCAGTAAGGATAATTTTTATCCAGCGAGGTTATCTTAACCCCGGTTACTGTGACTCTCCCGGTTTCAAGCACCATTGAAACTGTGGCTACCGAATTTTTCTGGGTGGTAATCTGGTAATACATGAATTTCTGTCCGTCGGAAGCCGACCTTGCCAATTCGAAGGTGCTAAGCTTTTTCTCATCGATGTAAAAGGAGACCCGACCAGGGTTTTCATATAACTCATAATCCCAGAAATCGAATATGACACGGCTCATGGTGGCGACCACATCGATTCTGGCATTTTTGCTGTCACAGGTTGCCATATACCAGTCACTTTTTCCCATGTATTTCATGCTCCATTCGCCATCGAAATGCAAAGGATGCGCGAAATAGTCGCGCGGCTCGCCACCGCCCGGGAAAACCGAACCATTGACAATTCCCCTGCAGTCAAGCTCCATGGCAATGCTTTCCTGTTTAGGGGGTAAACCATTGAGATTTTCAACGGCAATCGGATTGGTTGAATCTGCGGCGCAACCGGTTAAAGCCAGAACAACGGCCAAAGAGAAAAGACCAGCCTGAAACCAGCGCCAAACAAAAAATGTCTGCCTTCTGATAATCATAGGTATCTCTTTTCTGCTGAACCTTACTATAATTATCGGCAGAATTCCCGCAAAAAATTATACCTGCAGACTGGCCAGGCAGGCAGAACTCATTGGCTGCTGTATTATGGGTTATGGGCGTTTAACGGTAGTCTGGTAATGAAAAAATCTGTGATCGATCAATATTCTCAAAACCACAGAGTAGTTTTCTTTTCAAAGCCGATTGGGTTATAGCGTTCTTTAGCGATGCGCAACCCTTCGATGCCCATGTCAGCTTCGCGGTTCAGAATCTTTACATGTGCCGGCAGGCTGTTGGCCAGCGCCCAGTTAACATACTGATACATGCCCTTCACTTCACGGGGTGCCTTTTCGACCGGCACCAGCCAGGTTTCGTCTGTGATCGGCACCGCCCAGCTCAAACCGCACATGTTATCCTGAATTCTCACCCGCACCCCGATACCGCCGAGTTTCCAGAGATTCGGCAGCATTCTTTTAACCGAATCCTTTTCCATTGCAAGAAAGGGATCTTCATCACCGTAGCGTTCATACCATTTGTCAAGGCAGTGCAGAATTTGTTCGTGGTCACTTTCCTGCAGCATAACTACTTCAGCATGGTTCTCGCGCTGGAATTTGCTCAGCTGATTACGGCGTTTGGCAAACTTGCTGCCCGAAAGATCGGCAAGTTCTTCTCTGAGATAAAGGTAATCAAAAAAGTCGCGGTGCTCTTCGCTGCGTGCCGGGGTGATTTCCTGGCATATTGCTTCGGCCAGAGCGCCTGGAACATACCGAAGAACCCGCTCTTCGCCAAAATCCTTTTCGGCATGCTGTAAAAGCATCTCTACGGCTGGTTTCAGCGGCCCGGTACCAAATGGCCCAAGAAAAATGTGCCCGCCCTGTTTGCCCTCGACATCAATTACCAGGCGTTCACCGATTCTGCTGATACGGGCCGGACGGTGGTAGAACCAGCCTGTCAAATAGTAGTAAGAATAATCGGCCGATTTGATATTCTGGGCAACCAGAGCATGTTTGATTACTTCAAAATGTTCTGCAACTATTTCTGTCTGCTGT
>CAZPCO010000209.1:0-6318 GCA_964585025.1 uncultured bacterium
AAACACCTGCAGGAACAGGAAGAGGGCAAGCTTACCATGGGTGCGAGCCTCAATGCATGGCTGATGAACCGCAACGACAATCTCATCAACTGTGGCGACCGGCGCCTTTCGTCATTCGTTCTCAAGGGCGGGCTCAATATGACGCCTGCCGTCGTCGACTACATTTATCAGAAGCACGAGATCAGCAAATCGCATCGTGATTTCATTCAGGAGTATTTCAAAAAGGCCGTTTCCAATTGACGGTCGGGTGCTTGAGTTAGTTCGGGGGAGGCTATCTATGAACTTAAAACGCTCCGTTAAACTGGCCGCTTCAGCCATGCTGCTGATGTTTGCAGGCATTACAGGCACCGTTCAGGCCGAAGCCCCGGTAATGAACGGCACCTCTTATGTACTGCTGTCAAAGGATTTCGACAATCACGGCGTATTCCGCATGAATGACTACGTCACCGGGAACCCGCTGCTGACAAGCGAGCACAAACTTTTCAACCTCAACGGCCTCGAGGGCAAGGTCAGCGGGCTGACGGTCAACCAGCAGAAGCAGATTTTTCTGCTTTCTTCAAAGACTGCCGGCAACTGGGAAGACGCCCCTGTGGGCTGGTTGCCGGTCGGCATGTCCTTCGAGCCAGATTCGCCCATTTATCTCAAGGTAGTTCACCCGACTCAGGATGGCATTTCCCAGTATATCAGACCGGGGACCCCCCATATGAGCAACGCAACCACCGGCACCCACTGGAAACGCAATTACGAGATCGCCGGCAAGCAATACGAATACGCAGTCAACTTTGGCGGGCCCAAGGAAGTCAAATATCTGAATACTGCCGATGGTGCCATAGGCACCCCGATCTGGGATGGCAAATTCACTGGTTCTTCCGGTATTGCCCACCCTACCGACAACAACAAGGTTATCGTTCCGTCGCATTTTGCCGGCGTAGCTTATTACGCCTACGGCACCACCTATCACCCCGAATTTGCTGGCGAAGCTCTCGACGGCACCATCGGCAAAAACGGCAATCTTAAACCGTTAAAGCTCTGGTCTGACGGCGAACCCGGCCACCAGGACAGCCCGAACACCCTGTTTTCGTGTATCGTCAAACGCATTTACAAGCACCGCAAAAAATCCCTCGACCTCTATGGCGCTACCGATAACAACCCATGTTCAGCGTTGACTCTTGAAAGTTCCGGTATGTTGTCTTCACTTGACGTAGATGTTCGTGAAGCCTATGGCAAATACTGCGGCGACAACTGTATTCCTGGCGGTTCGATAGGTCAAAACAGTATTTTGACCAAACTGTCGACAGTAACAGTCGTCACTTCCACCAAAGGCAGCCGTTACGGTTTCAATCCACAGGGCCAGCGCAAAGGGCCGTTCACGGCAACTACTGCCATCAACGCGGCGCTGAGAGCCGTTCTGGCCAACAACAAAACTCAGACAGTCGCCTATGATATCTCTATCGATGATGATGGGCAGGTTTTCTCGAACATCATCACCAACGCCGCCTATCTGCAGAGCCTTGGCATCACTCCGGCCAATCTCAAAGTCATCGGTGTGTCTTCAGACTTCAGCAACAATGGCGGTCTCGACTTCATCTACGGCTCCGACGCCGACATGTTCGTCGTCCAGGATTCCTGGTGGGGCCGCGGCGGTGTGGCTTACGAATATTACAAAGATACCGGCATGATCGTTAAACTCGATTATGTCAGCAATCCTAATCCGGTCCCAGAAGAACTGGGTATCCTCAGCGGTTATGTCGATGACATCGGCATTGACGGCGACGGCTACCTTTACGTTCTGCGCACTGAAAAGGAACCTGCCGATGACTTCATGGCAAACTGCGTCATCGAAACACCGGCTCTCGCCACCTGGAAGGGCGGTTTTGCACCGAGTATCGATATCACCGGCCTGGTTGCCCTGCCGCCGAACGTCGATTCAGTCACCAGCACCGGCTGGAAGCGCCGCGTGGTTACTTATGTCGGTGGTGACCCGGTCACTGAAATCGTCGATATAAATCCCGGCATGCAGCAGCCAGACGACTTTATCATCGTCACCATCAAACAACGCATCTTCAAGACCCTCAAAAGATACCCCCAGGGCACCGGGTCACTTGGTGCCGAAGAAAACCGCGGCCGCATCAAAGCCGGCTACGACGAATGGACCAGAGAAGCCGTGCTTCAATCTGACGGCGGCGTTCAGTGGCGCAATCCGACCTGGGCCGTCGAAGCCGATGGCAGCAAAGATTCTCTGATACCCGCTGAAGTTGCCGTTGTCAACCTCGCCAAGATTCCAACCAATTTCGAAGGCACTACCGACCATCATATCGTAGTCACTCAAGGCGCCCCCGACAACTCCTTCAGCTCGGTAAGCGACAATCCCTCGATCAATGAGCATGATTCTCTCACCTTCAAAATTGAAGGCTACAAGCCTTATATCGATGGCAAATACCAGGCTTTCAAGCCGATGGGCGATATCGTCGACCCGGTTACCGGCACCAAACTTTATGCCAACGTCATGCTGAATTCTATTCCGAACGCCAATGGCGAATTCAAGCACGATGAAAACAACGATGGCTCCTTCAGCGGCTTTCCGTCGAACATGTTCGAAGCAGCCGGCCGCCCGACAACGGTGAAATGGTCGGTCGACTTCGTCGAAGGCAACACGGTCGAAGCAGCCGAGACCAAAGTGATCAAAAACCTTGTATCTGCACAGGATGGTAATGGTGAACTCGCGACTTTCACTTACAAATTCCCGCACCCTGGTAACTACCTGGTCAGAGCAACAGTCACCTACAACTATTTCACCTTTCCGAGCACGCCAAATTCCCGCCCGAATGAGCTGGTAGCGAACTCTTCGACCGTCACTACCAAATCTTTCCTGGTCAAGGTCGTTGCCAAAAGCCTCAATCTTAATCAAAGCCCAAGCTTCATTTCCAACATCAGCATGAAACCGGTGGCCCGCAAATACATGCCCGGGGTCGCTCCATCAGGTAAAGGCTCGACCTCGAAGATCGACTTCAACGAAGATACCGATTTCAGCGGCATTGAAATCAGTTTCGACGCACAGTTCGTTCGTGATGCCAACTTCGTGACCAACGTCAACTCCGACCTCGAAACCTACGACGGTATCGGCGTCTGGGATTACCGCTATTATGCCCACCTGTATAACGAAATAGGCAACGTCTTCCCGGCGCTTCCATATCGCGCTCCTGGATTGATAACCGGCATTACCAGTGAAGACCCGCAGGCACACGTTTACAACTACGTGCCGACAGGCAATAAAGTTGACATCAAAACGATGCTCAATGCCAATGTTTACAACCCGGCCCGCGCCAAGGGTGCAGATATGCGCTGTGACAACGGCACCAGGCTCGACCAGGATCCGATAGACAAAGACTGGGCATTCATTCAGTGGGCTCTCTATCTTAGACCTAACGGGCCTTACAAACTGGCAACTGCAACCTCCTCTCTAGGCAGCGATGTCCGCCATGAGCGCGGCATTCTGGTTGCTTCAGGCACCTGCGCCGATCCTGGCGTCACGACGAATCCGCTCGGGGACCGCAAATTCGGGGTAAGTCTTATCGTTCCGGCCGGAGCGATCAAAACCATCAAAACCCCCAAAGATCCTGAAACCTACAGTCTTAACCTCGAAATCATCTATCCGAGAGTATCCTGGGTTGCCAACGATCTTGGCGACAACAAAGGCGAAAAGCGCTTCAGCAGTATGGTTCCGCTATTTGCCGATGAAGATTCACTGAGCACCAACCATTCAGCCGGCACCAACCCGGTTCACGTGCTTGGCCGCATGCACCTTTCGAATGATGGCAGTGAACCTTCAGGCAACTATATTCTCAACCAGAGCTGGAAATTTGCCGGAACCCAGTTTTTCAATCCCAATGGCGATGCCACAGAGGTTCTCGCTCGTGACGTCACACTGCCGACTCTGGTTCAGTCAGTCGGCGACAACCCGACTCCGGTCATTCAGACCACTGGCGATGACGTTACCGACGTGACCGTAAGTTTCGCTTCCTATGACAACAACCCGTTTGCCGAGTTCAAGGACTTCTTTGCGGCTTACCAGACTCTGAAAAGCGCCAGCAGTTATCTAGACAACACCGAGGACAACAAACAGTTCAAGGCTGAAAGCAAGATTACCGGCTCAGCGGTCAAACTGATACCCGGCTCTGAAGACCCAGGCTATTTTGCTGACAATGGCTGGATCAACGGCGCTTCGTTCACGACCAAGATTCTTGAATATGGCCCGGCCGGCCCATTCCAGAAGGGGCAGGCATTTGAAAACTGGATAGGCACTCTGAACTATACGGTCATGGGTTCGGTCTACGATGGTATCGGCTCAGATGCCAAAGACATCACCCACCAGTTCTACCATGAAAAAGCCTGCCAGGACCTCGGCATGTCGATCACAGACGAAGAAAAAATCTTCGTCGACAATGGTCTGGTCAAAGCAATTGAACGTTTTGACAACGACCCGCCAAGCCTGGAAATTGAGCTTGTCTCTCAGGTCGACAACCGTCGCTGGATTTTCAAGCTCGACGAAAATATCCACGATGATGGTCCGGTGCCGACCGAAGTCAGCAAGCTCGGCAAGTGCACTCTGTCTGCCAAATGCTTCAATCTGCAGGGTAACACAGAAGTCAGCAGCTTCAACAATGACACTATCCCTGGTTGCGCCGGCTATCCCAACCAGATCGGCGACAACAGGATTCTGGTCACCGATATCTTCGCTGATGCGGTTCCGAAGTTCCGCAGAGCCAGCCGTCTGCTGGTCAACATTCACATTTTCGACAACACCGGCTTCAGAGCACTCGAGGAAGCCACTCTGGTCGTCGAAAACAATGACGGTGCCACAACCCAAAGTCTGTTGCCGGCGAACAGCCCTGAGGTTCCGACTATTCCGTCGCTCAATGTGACCGGGGCGGTAATCAACAATCTCGACAGCAAACCCAGAGCCAGCTATGCCATCGATATGCCGATGAAAATCAATGGTGAAAAGCAGGTCAAAATCGAAATCAAGGCGAGAGACGGCGACAACAACGAACGCGTTCTGACCATTCCGGTCACTGTAGTAGAAAGCACTTTCGAAACTCGTGTTCTTGAAACCAAGGAAAACAAAAACTGATCATAAAATGATAAACAACGATGCCCTGAAAACGGGCATCGTTGTTTGTTTTATGACCATATTATTTCTTTTTTCGCTGCCATTGTATGGTTGCGACATGTCAGTCTTCGTTCAAAGCGATTTTGCCGCCCGATGCCAGTTGCTTATCGATCTGGGCGAAAAGGCAATGATCGCAAAACAGGTAGGACACCCGGACACACAGAAACATTCCGGCAATCTGAGCCGCGAATGGGTTCGCTTCTTTCTGGCACATGGAGCAGCAACAACCCGGCCTCCCAGCCTTGCTTTCATTGCCAGCTCGACCTGGGAAGCCTCAATTAGAGAAATAGGAATGTCGATTGCCGCTACTACCCGCGGTGAAATCGACCCGGCCAGCTATGAAATCATGCGCTTCAGAATCGGGCTGCTGAAAGATGCACAGGGCCTTGAACAGGTTCAGAAATCGCTGCTGTCTACTTCCAGCTTTGAAACCGGCAGCAGCAGCGTCGCATGGCTCGAGCATGAACTGCTTGGCCCCGGAGCGGTAATTGCCGAACATCTGCAGGCAAATCAGACGCTCCTGGCCCGCCTTGAATCGATGGCTGCGCTGCATCTTTCGACCGCCGAAAAAATAGATCAAATGGCAGCCAGCGAATCAGCTGAAATTGTCGCGGCATTTTCCGACAGTTTCAAAAAATCGGTCAGAGAAGACCTGCGTTTCTGGCAGCAGCTGTTCTTCTGCGAAAAGAGCATGTAGAAGCAATCGCTGGTCAGGCAAATCTGTAATTAATACATGCTCTGTTGGCCAATAATGAAATGCACAGACGCAAATCCGTGTTCATTCATGAGAAACGCTGGCTTCGCCAACGCTGACCAGTCTCAAAGCACCACGTTGTAGTCACTCTGTTTGGTCTTTTCGCTATCGTCGGCAAACAGAGCTTCGAGGAACTGTTCAGGGTTGAACGGCATCAGGTCGTCCATTTTTTCGCCGACGCCGATGAACTTGACCGGAGCACTGATCTGCTCTTCAACGGCAAACAACACGCCACCCTTGGCGGTTCCGTCAAGTTTGGTGACCACCAGACCAGTTATCGGCAGAGCTTCTTTGAACAGTTTAGCCTGCTGCACGGCATTCTGACCGGTAGTTGCATCGAGAACCAGAAGAATTTCGTGCGGGCCGCCATCGCTTTCTTTTTCGGCAATCTTCT
>CAZPCO010000210.1:0-3178 GCA_964585025.1 uncultured bacterium
GAAGCAATCTCACAGGCAGAAGGATTGCTTCGCTTCGCTCGCAATGACAAATACAGCCCATATTCAATCGTGACAGAATACTAGTGGTTTTAAATTGTTTTTTAAGCGAATGGGCATGTGGTAGAATGATCTTATGGCAGTCAAGTCTGATAAGAGAACTTCCAACCTGTTTATTGCCGGCGGCTATTGTCTGGTCGCGGTGATAATTCTCTTTAATTACCTTGGTCAGACAGACAGCAAAGATCGAGTCAGGGCAAATGTCATTACGGCTTCTTCGGGAGAGCCTTCGACAGTTGCAAAACCAGATGATTTTTCCAGGCAGCTTGAAGAAGAGCGGCGCCTGAACCAGGAAATGAGAGATATCATCCGGCGCCTGCAGAGTTCGGGTGGCAACGTTCCGGTTGCGCCTGGAGAAACGGTTCCGGTTGTCGACCCCGGCAAGGATTTTACCCTTCCCGAGCTGGATCATGCGCTGATTGAATCAGCCATAAAGGAACATTCCAATCCCTTTATTCCCGGCAAAAACCCATTTGCGGCTCCCAGCAAGGTGAAGCAGGTCGCCGAGGCGAAGTCAGGGGAACAATTCAACTCGCTGCACTGTGACCCGAAGCTGCCGTTCATCTTTTTTGGTGCCAATACCAGAGTCGAATTCAATTCGAATTTCTGAGCTCCCCGGAAAAACTTTCTTAAGTTCTTTTTTTTGCTCGTAAGAACTTGTCCGCATATTGCCGATATTGTTCACAGAGAATTGAAAGAACTTAAGGAGCACACAAAAATGAGGCAAACTGTAAGATCCGCAGGACTACTTTCCCTGTTTCTGCTGAATCTAACCACTCTTCCTGCTGAACCTCTTCTTAGAGGGTTCTTTATTGAAAAATTACCTGAAAAGGTTGCCAGCAAAGAGCTTGCCCCAGATAAAGGTCTGGTTCTTGCACATGTGTTCAACGTCGGCAGTCAGGCTATGACTTCTGGTTCTTACCAGGTTGGCGTTGAAATTGAAAGTGCCGGCAAAAAAAAGACGTTTGTGCTTAATCCGCGTGAAACCATCAGTGCGGGTGGTCTGAAAACCTTCCGCATGGCTGTTCCGGTAAACTCCACTGATAAAAGTTCCGGCCAATTCAGAATTTTCAGCAAAGCCAGGGGTAATACCACCTGGTCAGAAAAATATTCTTTTCTGCAGGGCGTCGTCACCGATGGTGACAAGAAGGTAACCACCCTCTATACCGAAGCTCTGCCTGAACCATCATCGATCAGACCACCGAAGGAAGTTCCCTTTGAAAATGAAAAGTCGGCCCGAAAAGCTGCGGAACTTGAGCAAAAAGTAAAAGCCGTGGCAGTCAAAAAAGTTCCGGCCAAGGGCAGCTCCATTGCAAAAGCTCCGGAAGCCGCAGTCGCAAAAACTGCTCAGCAGGTTAAGGCGACGGAAACTGCAAAACCGGTCAAAATCGCTCAGGCGCCTGCAAAAGAGGAAGCCGCCAGGCAGCAGAAAGCTGTGAAAGAAGACAAGACGGTAAAAGCTGAAAAACCGGCTAAGGCAGAAAAAGCCCCGGCCAGGGAAACCGTTGTGGCAGCCGCCCCGGCCAAAGCAGTCGAAGAAGAAGTTCAGCGCCCGAGAAACATTGACCCCGCAGAATTCAAGAAACTGCGCACCATCGATGAAGAACTGATCATCTATGTCGTTAAAGAAGGTGATTCGCTTAAATCGGTTGCTGAAAAGTATTATGGCTCAGCTTCCAAGGAACGGGCAATTGCCGATCTGAACTTCATTGAAAAATCATCTTCAGTTAAAGTCGGCGAAGAAATCATTGTTGATGTCAGACCCCTGAACAAATCAGGCAAATCGAACAGCTAAGGGAGATAATTCCGGATGATGACCAATTCACTTACCAGAACCAGAGCCGAAAAATCTCCGCTTATCAAAGTTGAATCAAGAAATGAGCTGAGCTTTACTTTTCAGGTCAAGGGCAAGGCCTTTCAGCAGGGTTACCTGTTTCTGAACCCCCAGATGAAAGAATTGTTTCCTTTCAATGAAGACCTGTGCTCGGTGACTTTCATCGACGACGACGACGTGACCCATTCGGCGATTTATCATAAAATGCGGGGTTACATGGTGTGTCTGACCTTCAATGAATGGTGGGAAAAGAAGAAAGTCAATGAGGGTGACACCGTGGCCATCGAACTGATCGACCTGGCTGCCCGCACTTACCGGCTTAGACACCTGAATGGCGCCATGGTCAAGAATACGCTGCCGGCAGGTGAAAAGGTTGAACTTCGCCTGGCTTCGGTCGCCAATGCCTCGATTTCCTACAACGATCATAACCTTGAAGTGCTGCGGCGCATCGTCAAGGGTGAATTCTCTCCTTTCAAAGAAACAAGCCTGATTCAGCTCGGCGAAGAACTTGCTGCCGGCATCTGCTCGGAAGAACTGCTGTCGTTGAAAACCTGTTTCGGTGTGAATACCTATTTTCACCAGGTGCAGACCGCACGCATGGTTATGGATAAGCTGAATGGCCGTGCATTGCTCGCCGACGAAGTCGGTCTCGGCAAAACCATCGAAGCTGGCCTGATTCTCAAAGAATATCTGCTGCGCGGCATGGCCCGTAAAGTTCTCATACTGACTCCGGCTTCATTGATCACTCAGTGGCAGCAGGAATTGAAGACGAAGTTCGATCTTTCGTTCAAGAACCATCTTGAAATCAACGACTGGGAAGACAGCGACCTGGTCATTGCTTCTCTCGATACGGCCAAAAGCCAGAAGAACCAGAGCACTGTTCAGAAGATCAAGTATGACCTTCTGATCGTCGATGAAGCCCATAAGCTCAAAAACAAGAAGACCAAGAACTGGAAGTTCGTGAATTCGATCAACACCAAATATCTTCTGATGCTGACCGCTACACCGATTCAGAATGACATGATTGAACTGTTCAATCTGATTTCGATTCTCAAACCCGGTCATCTTTCGACGGTTCAGAAATTCAAAGACGATTTTCTCGCTGAACGCGACAAACGCCTGCCGAAGAACTCAACCCGTCTGCGCGAAATGCTTTCCGACATCATGATCAGGCATCGCAGGGCCGATACCCTCATCAAGTTTCCCCAGCGCTATGTTCATACCCATGCAATCGATCTGAACCCTGATGAAGCCGAGCTTTATCGTGAACTGACCGATTTCATCAGA
>CAZPCO010000210.1:3188-6271 GCA_964585025.1 uncultured bacterium
ATATTTTACGCTGCCGACGCACAAGACCCCTCGCGGTATCAACCGCCTAACCCTCATTCTTCTGCAGAAATTGATGGGGAGCTCTACCCACGCTCTGGCCAAAGCGCTCGACAAGATGATCGCCAGCAATTTCTACAAAGATGATTTTGATAATTCGCTGAAACGCCTTCTGGACATGGCCCGCAACGTTAAGCATTCGAAAAAGGGCCAGGTGCTGATGGAAATCGTCAGGAGTCTGAACGAAAAGGTCATCATTTTCACCCAGTTCCGAGGAACCCAGGATTATCTCGTTAAAATGCTGGAAGAAGAAGGTTATTCGGTAGCCGTCTTCAACGGTCAGATGTCACAGGTCGATAAAGACCGCTGTATCGAAGACTTCAGACGTGAAAAGCAGATTCTCGTTTCGACAGAGTCTGGTGGTGAAGGTCGCAACCTGCAGTTCTGCAAAGTTCTGGTCAATTTCGATCTGCCCTGGAACCCGATGAGAATCGAACAGCGTATCGGTCGTATTCACCGCCTTGGTCAGAACGATGATGTGCATATTATCAATCTCAGCGCTCGTGATACTATTGAATCCTACGTTCTGGAATTGCTGGACAAAAAGATCAATCTTTTCAGACTCATAATCGGCGAGCTGGAAATGATTCTTGGCAATATGCACTCGAAACGGACTCTCGAACAGATCATCATCGATATCGTGACCATGTCCCCGAACCAGGATGCCATGAAGCGCAAATTCAAAACTCTGGGCAACAAACTTGAAAAAGCCCTGCAGACACATAACGACATTACCAAAGCCCAGGAGGAAATTTTCAATGGTGAATAAAATCAAGGAACTGGTATTTTCTTTCATGGACATGGTTGGTATCGACAGACGTGAAAGCGAACCGGGAATATGGGTTGCCAGGATTCCGGAAGCCGAACAGGCCTTCTTCAACGGTTTCGAAGTTCTCAGATTCACCTTTGACCGCGAAAAGGCTGAAACACACCGCGATCTCGAACTGATCTGCGAAGGTTCCTTTCTGCTGCGCAAGATTATTGAAAAACTCTCCGAATTGCCCAGAGTCAGCCGTCTTTTCTCAATGCGCGAACCAGCAGTGCCGCCACAGGGCTCAGCTCATGAACTCAGGGTTGTATCCGATAATGTTTATTACCGGCCCAGAGTTGTATTCAATTTCAAAGTTCAATTCGAGTGCGATCAACGCCGGGAAAAGCTCTATTCAGTTCTTGCCGATACTGCCTCCGATCTTCTCGGAGTTGAAGAAGGCCTGTATAATATAGATATGGGCGAATTCTCGGAAACGCCTCAGGAAGGCATGAAGATTTCTGAATCCGCAACTGATGTTCTGCGTTTATATCTTCAGGCATGTCAGAAACTTGAAGAGGCATTGTCGGCAGATATCGCTGAATTGCGTGAATGGGGCGATGAGCAGTGTTCCGAAAATCTGAAGGTTTTTGAAGCCTATCTCGACGAGCAGAAGCACGAACTGCAGAAGAAGAAAGAGAACGTCAGTTTTCATCTGTATTTCTTCCAGAAGGAAGAAGAAATAGACCGGCTCATTGACAATCTTGAAGAAGAGCGCAAGCGCAAAATGGCTGAACTGCGTGACAAATTCTCGGTTCGCGTCAAAATCGGGCTGGTTAATTCAGTCGTATTGTATACTCCGACCGTTGGTGTCGCTTCCCATAAAACCCGTAAGTCTGGCGACAAAAAGGTCATTCCGGCATTTGCGGCTTCTTCAGGGTTTGAA
Organism: uncultured bacterium; assembly: GCA_964585025.1. Taxonomy (GTDB): domain Bacteria; phylum Muiribacteriota; class Ozemobacteria; order Ozemobacterales; family Ozemobacteraceae; genus Rifleibacterium. The sequence goes on from CAZPCO010000210.1 coordinate 4,940, forward strand.
TCCCGGTCTGCCATACAATAAGACTGGAGGCGGGCAATGTTTTTCAAGCAACTGGTGATTGGTTTCATGATTCTTGGTATTCTTGGGTATGTTTTTGGCGACCATGTTTTTTACTATCAGGCCAATCTAATGATGCGCTGGCAGTATTCTATGCCCGCATATGAAGCATATGAAAGAATAGTTCGCTATTACCCCGACAGCAAATATGCCAAGGAAGCCAGATTGATGATGACGGCGCTGCGGGAGCGAAGCTCTGACTTAAACAAATACCTTGAAAAGAAGGAAAAAGAAATTAAAAAGATACAGGACGATCGCCAGAAGAAACAGTCTTTTCACTGACGAAGTCTGATAATTGGAATTCCATTGCAGGAAACACGCACAACAGACAACTTGAATGACCGGCAGAGGTGGCTTCATTCTTTGATTTATGAGGCCGATACCACTGCCGGTAAACTTTTTGACCTGACCCTGATTTTCTGTATCATCGCCAGTGTGTCGATCGTAATGCTCGAGAGCGTCAAATCTGTTCGCGATGCATATGGTGGGGTTCTCGGTCTTTTTGACTGGCTGTTTACCATTCTTTTCACCATCGAATATTTTCTGCGCATGTATGCGGTCGTCAGGCCCACATCCTATGTTTTGAGTTTCTACGGTGTCATCGATCTGATGGCTGTATTGCCGAATTATCTCGGTCTGTTTCTGCCCGGGGCCCAGTATTTTTCTGTGGTCAGAATTATCAGGGTCATGCGGGTTTTTCGTATTCTGAAACTGGCGCAGTATCTTGTCGAGGCTGAAGAGCTTACCGCCGCATTAAAAGCGAGTCGAAAACGCATCGCCGTTTTCATTCTCGCCGTCGTGACTCTGGTCATTCTGATTGGAGCGGCAATGTTCGTGATTGAAGGCGAACAAAACGGTTTTACCAGCATTCCGGTCAGTATTTACTGGGCAGTCGTCACTCTGACAACTGTCGGATACGGAGATATATCGCCCAAAACTCCTCTAGGTCAGGGGTTCGCGGTGCTGATAATGATTCTGGGTTATGGAATCATCGCAATTCCGACCGGAATTGTAACTGCAGAGCTGACAATGAGCAAAAAGGCGGGAATTTCGACGCAGGCCTGCCCGTTCTGTTGTGCTGAAGGCCATGATGCCGATGCTGAATACTGTAAATACTGCGGGCACAAGCTGAATTAAATTTTTTTGTCTGAAGGGTCCAGGTTGTGTTAATAATATGGCAGCTAAACAACCGAGGACTGTTATGAAATACCTTAAGCCAGCAAGTATTTTTGCTTTTCTGTTCATTGTTTTTGCCGCCGGATCTCCTGTCGCAGC
>CAZPCO010000211.1:0-6270 GCA_964585025.1 uncultured bacterium
TGCGAAACCCGGAACCGGCTTTGTTGAACCGGCATTTAATCTTTTTTGACAGTTCGAGAGATGATACGGGCAGACTGAAATCGAGTTTGAGCCGCCAGTCTTTGGGCTGGACGTCACCGGACAGCGAAAACGTGGTTTTCATGTCGAGCGACGGCGCCGCTGAGACCACGCTGTCAAAAAGCGACATAAAACAGATAATGAGGAACAGAATAACGCCTTTTCTACTCATTCGTTCACCTCTCGATCATGGTTGGGCTAATTTTATCGTACCCAGGCAAACTTTTCAGCAAATTCACCGGATAATTTTGTATGCTTGCCTTGCCAGTGCTTTTTGTTCTAAGATAAAGCTCTGAAAAAACCGGAGGACCTGATCATGAGAAAATGCCTGTTGGTAATTGTGTCATTACTGACTTTTTTCTGTTGCCTGCCTGTTCTGGGGCAGGAACCCCTCGCCCCGGTAAAAACCGATGGCAGCGATTTGATTACCCCTCTGAACGCCCAGCCGCTTTCAATCGAAACCATTGCCCGACGCCGCGGCCTGCTGGTCGATACACCTGCCCGTAACCTCATCATCTTCTGCACCTCAGGATTTTCGGGTGCCTCGGCGGCCTTCCGCGACGCTAATGGCAGGCGTGAAGCTTATCCATGGCAGGGCTTTCAGATAATTCTACCCGTCTGGGCCGATCGCCAGACCAATTCCGGCAACAATGTCATACTTGCCATGAATATGATCGGCAAACGGCTTGCAATGCTCAGCGACAACGATTTTCTGCTTCCCGGGCTTCTAAGCGGAACCGATACTGTCAAGGCCCCTGATTTGTCAGCATTTTCAATGGCCTTGTCACTTTCGGGCCGCTTGAAAGATGAAGAAAGAAAAGCCCTGATGGCTTCGATCGCAGATACACCGGGCACAACCGATCTTGCTGGCCTGGAAACTCTTTTCACCAGAAAAAGTTCGAAAATTACCGCCTGTCTATCCCTGGATGAAAACAGCCGCCCTGGCTTTTCTGAACTGCTGTCGGCCGCTACCAGCCGAATTTCTCTTGCCCCGGAAGGCTTCGCGCTCTTCGTTAATCTTTCGATGGTAGCTCGACATCGTGAAGCAGGTCATTTCTCGGCAATGCTTGACAGCATGCGTCTGAGAGAACATGCCCTCACACAGCTCGAGACCTTTACCGCCGGCAGAAAAGACACCCTCCTTTTGATTATCGATGAGCCGGAAAACGGTCATTGGGCAATCTCAGGTCAATTCAGAGCCGGCGATTTTGCATCTGCAGTCCGAAAGCTTCCCATGCTGTTCACTGAACTTACCAGACCGTCCGGAAACCTAGAACAGCTTCTCAACGAGTATTGTCCGGGAGTTGTTTTTCCTGTCGACAAGATTCGCTCAGCACTTGACAGCCACGACATGAAGCAGACGCGAAACCTCCTGGAGAGTGCCGTCAGCGAACACTTCGGAATTGCGTTTGTGCCCGACGGCCCATCAGCAGGCAGTCAGAGCCATACCGTTCTTGCGCTCGGGCAGAATGCCGATCTTTTTTTCGGCATCAGTTCCTTTCCTGAATTTTTCAGACGCATCGGTCTGGCCATGGGCCTGGAAAACAGCCTTAAATAAGCAACGATGGAGAAAAAAATGCAAAAGTTTGCAACCTTGTTTCACCCTGAACTGGAAGGCGGCAAGTGTCTCAGCGACCTTACCAGGGTTCCGGAGGTAGTGAAAGCTCATCCGCAGGGCTGCTTCCGCAGCGCATTTTTCAAAGACGAAAACCAGAAAATCGAATCAAGCCCGTTGACGCTGGTGTTCGCCATCAGACACGCCCGCGATCTTTTACTTGAGGGCTGCGACTATCATGGCATGGAAATTCAGCTGGAATCAGCCGGGCAGAAACTGCCGCAACTGCCGGTCGCAGCAGAGTTGATGAGAATACTCAACTCTCCAGACACCGTCATTCATATCAACGGCAATATTTTCAAGCCTGCTACCGAAGTATTCGGGTTTCAACAGGTTTACGACGATGCAGTTCGCTGTATCGAAGGATTGAAAAAACTTGGTTTTACCCAGGAAACAATGGCTATTTATGCAACTCCGGAAGAAATAAGCGTCGAAGTGCATGGCGGCGCAATCGGTTGCGAAGACGAGAACCCCGGCGACCTCTATTACCGGCTTCTCTGCCACCTGGGCGGCATCAAAGCAATCGGCAATCGCCCGGTGAAACACGAGGTTAAAACCCTGCTGCTGAACAGCTGTCAGCAGAATTCCCAGTTTCTGCTCCCCGGAAGCACTCACCTGACCCTGCATCGCCCAAAGGTCGGAGTTGGGCCATCACATTTTGCATACGGAATTGCCGCTTTCTCGGATTTCTGTGGCAAAAAGCGCACTCTGCAGGAATGCCTGCAGGAAACATTCGCCTGGGTCAAGTTCATGCAGGCTGAATTCCCCCCGATTCCTGGCCTGAAAGCCAGAATCGAAAGTCTACCGCAGCTTCCGGTACCAGGCGTTGCCGGCCAGACTGGAAGCAGCTCGGCAAATACAAGCATACCGTCTGGAGCTGGTTTTCAACCTCTGAAGAACAGAATCGCAGACAACAAAAACCTGTTTAAAAGTTTGCCTTCGCTGTGTAATTCACTTTCTACCGGCCTTGACAAAACACTGGGGGGAGGCTGGGCGAGCGGCGGCATACATTTAATCGCCGGGCCACGCGAATCGGGAAAAGCTGCCTTTCTCCTTCAACAGGCCATGTTGACCGAGAAAAAGATTCCGGTGCTCGTTATTTCCCGGGAACACACGCTGCGTGAATTTCTGCTCAGGGCTGTCGCACTTAATTCAGGCCTGAATCACACCGAAGTGCTGGGGCAGATGCCAATGAACGGCAGCGTCGGTGAAAACGCCCGCAACAACTGCACTGCCGGCCTCGAAAAGCTGTTGAATGATATTTCGCCGAACTTGTATTTTTCCGGCGTTGAAACCGGGCATGATGGTTTCGATCCAAACGAATTTCGGCAGCTTGCTGCGATGATCCCAGGGTCGGGCGAAAAACTGGTTATCGTAGACTCCCTCTGCGAAAGTGATTTCGGCGGTGAATTCAGTCAGAAATTACGCCAGCTCCGCGAAATAGCGACGACCGCGCGAATCACTTTCCTTATCTCATGCCATTATCAGATAGCCTGCGATAAACGTCCCCACTTTATCGAAGACACCGACATCGAAATTCTCGAAAAATTTCAGAGATACACTGATTCGGTGCTGATAATGGAAACAGAACGAAACAATCTGCGCCGTTTCGTCGCAATGATCAAAGGGCAGATCGACGCACAACTGGTAAGCAGTCTCGAACAGAAGGCCCTGCAGACTTCGAACAACAAACGCTACAAAACCGATACATACTCGCTGATGCGACTGATTCATACCCGGAATGGTCGGCGCGATCTGGTGCTGTTTCTGTATCAGCCGGAAATCATGAAATTCTTTGAGCTGGCTTCTCTTGCAATCAGCCGCCCCTGAGCATGTCACAGGGATTTCTCAAAGTCAGACTGATCGTCAGAGGCAGAGTGCAGGGTGTCGGATTCCGGCGCTTCGTTTTCAAACAGGCTCAGGAGGTCGGGGTTGGCGGCTGGGTGCGCAACAATCCTGACGGATCTGTCGAAACCGAAGCATCAGGAGACTGCACCATTGTCGAACGCTTTATTGCTGCAATGCACACCGGGCCCTTTTTTGCGCGTGTCGACGAAGTTGAAGAAATTTCCCGGGAATTTCTGCCACAAAAACCCGAAGCGCTCTTCATTATCCGCCACTGACAGCTATCAAGATCAGACAATAGCCTGGCTTCAATTGAGAAAGGTGCGCTTGTCGATCTTCTTCAAAGACTTCTGAATTTCTTCCTTGACTCGAAAATCCGGGTCGTCTTTGCTCAGAAGCAGTAACCGCACCGCTTCGGCGGTTGCCACATCCCCCAGCTCACGGGCCGCTTTGAGACGCACTGCGGCATCGGGTGATTTCAGGTCTTTTTCAAGCTTTGCCTCTATCGACTTGCCAAAACAGCCGGTAAGCAGCAAAACGCATGTAAAACAGAACAACAGCAGAAATCTTTTCATATTCCCCTCCCCCGTTTAACGGGTCGATCTACGGGCAGGCATCGAGAACCTGACTGGCAATATCCGATGCTTCAGTTTCAGATTGAAGCAGCTTGCCGGTCAGATTGAGAATTCCATGCAGCTCATCTTCGCTGGTCAGAGTATTCGAAGTGTAGACGAAAAATGCCAGGTTTGTCGTTTCAGCAAAAACCTTGGTTGCCTGAGAATCTTTAACAGGGCTGCCGATTGCGGCACGGTCTCCGCCCTGACGAGCAATGACCAGCAGCTTCTTCAATGAAAGTTCATGCCCTTCACGGTTGAACACATAGGCTTCATCGTCGAAACCGACGCGAAGGCAGAGATCCATCCCTGATTTGTCGAGATCGATGACACTTATCGGCAGATGCGTCATTAGAGAAATGTGATTGTTGATATCGACCGCATTGTTGATAAAATTGAACCCGCCGCGGTTCTGCAGATCTTTGAAGAGAAATTCAGAGGCCGGGCGACTTCTTCCGGAGGGATGAAAGCCGAAAGTTTTCAACAGACTTCTGACGCCTTTCTGCATGTCGTCGGGGTAAATGAAGTCGGGAGCAAGAAAGGGCTGGGTATCCTGAAGAATCTGGGAACGATATTTCTCGGTGGCGGGTTTGATTTTTACATTGAATGCTTCGAGCAGGCCCACTCTCAGCGTGCAGGGCGGCAGCGAAAAGACCAGGCTGGTTTTCATGGTATGAAATTCCTGTAACTTGTTTTCTCTAATTTACCACACCGGGGCGCAATTTTCAGGCCACACATCTCTGCTTTTCCGGAAGCCGTTCGAGAACTTTCTGGCAGATGATATTGATGTCTCTGGCTCCCATGACCAGAACCATATCACCACTTTCGGCTTCCGCAGCGATTCTGGAAACTATTTCATCACGACTGCCTGTATAAAAGGCATTCTTGAAACGCCGGCGCACGCTGCGAACAATTTCTTCTGAGGTGATGTCTCGATTGACGGTGCCGCCGCCATAGTAAATATCGTCCAGAAACAGATATTCATTTTCCTGCAGACTGCTGAATACTTCGATCAGATCGTCACGGGTAAAGCTGGTCGGCCCAAAGCCATGTGGCTGATAAACGATGACCCGACGTGTCGAAGACTTGCGTGCCGCATTTACCGCCGCTGCAATTTCTGCCGGGTTATGGGCGAAATCGTCGATAACCGTAACCCCGGCAACCGAACCGACTTTTTCAAATCTTCTTTTCATGCCCGGAAAGGCCTGCAACGCAGCCGCAATTTCTTCAAGCTCGACGCCGCACATTCTGGCGGTGGCTATTGCGGCAAGCGAATTGAGAATATTGTGTTCGCCTGGCATGCGAACCTGAAAATCGACACCATCGACCTTGAAAGAAGCGGTATCATGATTCATTTTCACTTCAGTTGCCCTAAAATCAGCATCTGAAGCAAACCCGTAAGTTTTCACCTTTGCCCGGCACAACGACATCAGGCTCATGGCTTCAGGGTTTTCGGCGCATACGAGACGCATGCCTTCTGTATCGGTATTGGCAAAAAACTCCCCGAAAAGCTGTTTAAGTTCGTCGAGCGTCTTGTGATCACGCGAAATATTTGTAACCACCGAGATCCATGGTCGGTATTTGACTATGGAACCGTCGGATTCGTCGGCTTCGATGACGAAATGTGGGCCGCTGCCTCTGAATGCATTGGTGTCCAGACCGGCGATGATGCCGCCGACAGCGCAGGAAGGCTCTTTTCCACAATATTTGAGAATCCAGGCCACCAGACCTGTTGTAGTGGTTTTACCGGCAGTGCCGCCAATCGCAATGCCTTTGCGGGCATTGAACATCATGGCCAGCAGATCCGAACGCATTATCTGGTTGATGCCTAGGCGCTCGGCAGTTTGTACATCCGGAACCTGATTCTCAACTGCCGTCGACTTGACAATACTGAAATCAGCGGCGCTGAGAGCGCATTCACGCATGAAATGTTCGGGACCATGGCCATCCTGCTGGTAGATTCTGACGCCAAGTTCCTGCAGACGCCTGCAATAGTCTCCGTCAAGATTACGGTCTGAGCCTGCAACCTTGTAACCTTCGCTGTGGAGAATCTTTGCCAGGCCGCTCATGCCCATGCCGCCGATTCCAACAAAAAATGCGTTCATACGGTGCCTCCGGAATAGCATTGACGGGCTTTTT
>CAZPCO010000212.1:0-6262 GCA_964585025.1 uncultured bacterium
CTGTTTTGTTTCTTACTTCAGCGTTAAGAATCAACTCTGCCATAGAAATCTCCTTAAATTAAAATTGATTTGTTGATTATATCATCAAACCGGCTTCTGGTCAATATTTAGCATAAGTCGGTGCTGCTGCTCGTCTCCGCGTTCATAAATTTGTTCCCCTGTGGTAATATTGTTTAACAGGGGAAAATATCTTGCGTGAATTAGCAGCCGCGTTGAAACTCAGCCGTGAAAAAGGGGTTGGTGCCGCCAGGTTTCGTCGGCTCATTGACGAGTATCTTCTGCCGTCAGTTGCTCTGAGCTTCTGGAAAAGCCGACTCAATGCCGGGCACGTTCTCGGGGCTGTAAGTCTGGGCAAGTCCAGAACGACGGCCCAGATCAGGAAAACGCTGGCGTTGATCAAAACCGGAAAGCTGCTGGGCTGGTATTATTCTCAGCCTGGATATCCGACTCAACTGAAAGATCTGGGTGAGCCGCCGCCCTTGTTTTTTGCGACTTCTGCTGTTCCATCGGTCAGATTTGCTGCTGTTGTCGGCGCTAGAAATATGGCTGCCGGAACACCTGCGCTTGTGAATTGTGTCTGCAGGAAGCTTGTGGAAAATGGTTATGCCATTGTCAGTGGGGGTGCTGCCGGAGTCGATGCCGTGGCTCATGAAACGGCCCTTGTCGGTGGGGTTTATACACTGGCAATACTTGGTACCGGGCTTGATGTCGTATATCCTGTCTGCAATAGGGAATTGTTCGAACGTATCCGTGTCGCAGGAGCGTTGATGACTGAATTGATGCCGGGGACCCGGCCGGCCCGCAGTTTTTTCCCCACCCGTAACCGAATCATTGCAGCCATGGCCGAAGTGGTCGTCGTGGTTCAGGCTTCAGAAAACAGTGGCTCGATGATCACTGCTGACTGGGCCCGGCGTCTGAATCGTCGTCTTCTGGTCGTTGCCCCACCGCCGGCAGATGATACGCCCATGTGGGCGGGGAACCTGCGATTATTGGCTGCTGGAGCCGAAGAATTCACATTTTGAGACTATAGCGTTTCTCTGAGATTTTTCGGCGTCATGATGCCTTTGTGGCTTTTTCGCCATTCTGTGGGTAATGTGTTTGACTTTTTATCTCTGTCTGGCGTGCAAATAAAAACCCGGGCGTTTTTAACGCCCGGGTTTTTATTCGTGGGTGGCTCAGTGGCCGCAGCCGGAGCAGCTTGAACAGCCGCCTCCGCATGAGGAAACCGGCATTTCAGAAGCGTCTTTGATATCGACCAGTTCAAGGTCGAAATTGAGATTTTCGCCTGCCAGAGGGTGGTTCATGTCGAGAGTGACGGTATTATCGTCAAAATCGACGATGGTTGCGATGGCGCGTTCACCGTTTTCCATCTGCAGAGCAAGCTGCTGATCGATTTCGGGTTCGAAATCGTCGCCGAAATTTTTGCGGTCGGTGCTAATGACGCGGTCTTCAGAATACTCACCATAGCCTTGTGCGGGTGCTATCTTTACCGATTTTTTTTCGCCGATTTTCATACCAAGAATGGCTTTGTCAAACCCTTCGATGATATCGCCCTGGCCGACGATGAAGTCAAGAGGGCTTCCGTCGCTGCTTGAATCAAAAACTTCACCGGAATCAAATTTGCCGGTATAATGTACGAAAACCCAGTCGCCCTTTTTTGCGGTAGTCATTTACGATGGCTCCTTTGCCAGCCGTGCCGGCGAAAAATAACACATAAATACGATGTGTACTCTTTCAGCCTATAATTTTCGCAGCGATTAGTCAAACAAAATTCTTGCCCCTGTGCCGCTGAAAGGTATATCCTGTTGCGCATAATCCTTCCGGAGGCCTGAATGGTAGAAAAAACCTGGCTGAAGTCCTACGATTCTGTTGTGGCTCATGAAATTTCCTGCGAGGCAAAGCCCTTGCATGAATTTCTTACTCTGGCTGGCGCCAGTTTCGGCGATAGAACAGCTTTGAAACAGGGTGATTACCACCTGACTTACCGGGAATTCGACCGGCAGACATCGATAATCGCAGCCAATCTGCGCATTCAGGGCCTTGAAAAACAGCAACGGATTGCCGTGTTTCTGCCTAATTGTGCAGAAACGGTACTCTCGACCTGGAGCATTTTTCGGGCAGGTGCAGTCGGTGTTATGACCAATCCGCTATACTCTGAAAACGAACTCGTCCACCAGTTCAATGATTCCGGTGCCAGATTCGTCATCACCAACGATCTGCTGCTGCCAAAAGTTGCCGCCATTCTCGATAAAACCAGGGTTGAAAGGGTATTTGTCGTTCCGGCTGCCGAAGAAGGCACTTCGACTGTTTTTCAAAGCCAGAAGATCGTTCCATGGCTCCGTCTGCTCGACGAAAACTGTGGTTATACCTGCACAAACATCGATCCATTCGAAGATCTTGCTTTGCTTCAGTATACTGGTGGCACAACCGGTATTTCCAAAGGCTGCATGCTGACGCATGCTAATCTTTTCGCGAATGCGCTTCAATGCCAGCAGATCTTTCATGTTCTCATCCCCGGAAAGGAACGCTTTGTTGGCGTTCTTCCGTATTTTCACATTTATGGACTGACGGTTGCCATGATGCTGCCCGTAGTGCTTGGAGCCGCAATCCTTCCCCTTCCCCGTTTCACTCCCCGCGCTCTTTTAAGTATGATTCAGAGTGAAAGAATAACCTGCATGGCATCGGCACCTTCAATTTTCAGTGCCTGTCTAAGCCAGAAAGATATCGATTCCTATGACCTTTCCAGCCTGAAGCTGATTATTTCAGGCTCGGCTCCTCTGCCCGTAACCCAGATGGAACTATTTGAAAGAAAAACCGGGGCAAAGATTACTGAAGGTTATGGTCTGAGCGAAACTTCGCCGGTTACCCATTTCAACCCGATAATCAAAGGCCGCAAAGCTGGCTCGATAGGTCTGCCGATTCCTTCAACCGAAGCTAGAATCGTCGATGTCGAATACGGTGTGAAAGATCTCGGCGTGGGAGAACAGGGCGAAATAATCATTCGTGGCCCTCAGGTCATGAAAGGCTATTATCAACAGCCGGGCCAGACTGAAATGGTTCTGCGCGACGGCTGGCTTTATACCGGAGATATTGGCTATCGCGATGAAGAAGGCTTTTTCTTTGTAACCGATCGCAAAAAGGACCTGATAATCAGTGGCGGTTATAATATTTACCCACGCGAAATCGAAGAGGTGTTGTTCAGGCACCCGTCAGTCAAGGAAGCTGTAGTTGTCGGCGCCAAGCACGCCACCCGCGGTGAAGTTCCGCGGGCGTTCGTTGTGCCTGTCGATGCTCAAACTATCGATCGCAACGAGTTGATTGATTTTTGCCGCAAAAATATGGCTAACTACAAGGTTCCCCGTGATATCGAATTTCGCGAAACTTTGCCGAAGTCTGCTATCGGCAAAGTCCTGCGTCGCGAACTGCGTGATGAATTGAACAGGGCCTCACCACTGGCTGATTGATTTACTCGTCGTCAGCGATTTCGGCGGCTGCACCCTGAAACATCGGTTCTTCGGGCGGAGCTACATGGGTGCAGTCGTATTCGAGGCCAAAGGCATTCTTGCGCTTCAGAAGCTTAACTCTGCCGCTTTTCTGAGTATTTTCGCGTCGCCATTCTTCAAGAATCCATTCATAAATGTTGTATGGTTCATAGAGAGAAAGAACCCGGTGTGGTTCTGATTCTTTAGCCCATTTGCCGGCCTTGACGACTTTCCAGGGAGATACTTTATTGCCGGTCAGTGGCCCGCCAATCAGCGTGTTCGGTATTCTCACAGATATCGGCCACTTTTCTTTCCAGACAGGATGCAGAAGACCCGCAACTTCGACAAAAGCCATGCCAAAAGCGCTGCAGCCTGCTCCCAGACCTTCGCGCGGTCGGTTCAGACCGTTGTAGTTGTTGCCATATCCGCGTTTGCGGTAGATGTCGAGAAACTTTCTCAGGCGATCATAATTCGCTTCACTGAGCTTGAATCTGATATAGGCGATGCGGCCTGACTCAAAGCGGTCGACGATTTCCGCCTGCAGGTCTTCGGTTTTTTCAAGTCGCCCAGCCATGTCGCTGAAAAGAATACCCAGGCCGTATCCCTTTTTCAGAACCTTGGCGCTGGAATCGTCTTCAGGAGAAGGTACGCTGCCCGTCATTATCAGTTCCTTGCGCCCTTCATGACTCAACTGTATGAACACATGCCCGATAGCATGCTTGTGTGAACGATGCTGAAATGTCAGGTTGTTCGTTACCGCGCTGGTTAACAAACTGCGTGGGCTTGACCAGTCAATTTTACGTGGCGCGGGCATGGTGAAAAGCGTAAGCTCCTGAGCCACAGCCGAACCAGCCAGCATACAGCCCATAAAAACCAGCAACGCCATTTTGAGCTTTCTCATGCATCGTTCTCCTGTCGACAATTTCCATCAATTGTAATGATGTACCCTCAAAGCGTCAATGTCCCTTCTGACAATTGACTGTGAGAACGGGCTATAGTCGATTAAGTGCTTTGCAGATGCAATTTGGGGCCTGCTGTGCTTCGTTTGCCTCAGACTCTGGTCAGGAATTGTCTGCCGGTGGCTTGATTTCATGCTGCAGCATCCATTTCCATACTGCCGTTCTGCTTACTCCAAGCCGTCGCCCAACTTCGGCCTTGTTCCAAAGACACTCTTCGAGCAATTTTGTGAGTTCTGTGGCTGATCTGAGGATTCGTCGGGCACCGAGCCGGTCAGGGCGCGCTGCCAAATTAGCGACAGAGTCTGAATTCGTCGGTATGGCTGCAGTGACCGGTGCTTTGTGATCGCCGGGTTCATCAGCAGAGGAAGCGAGCTCGGCCGGCAGGTCTTCGCTGCCGATTATTCGTTCCTGACAGACCGCGAATGCATATTCAACGGCGTTTTCGAGCTCTCTGATATTTCCCGGCCAGCGGTATGACATCAGGCGCCCCATGGCTTCCCTGGACAGACCTGAAATAAGCTTTCCGGTTCTGGCGCTGAACTTGCCGATGAAATGTTTTGCCAGCAGCGGAATATCGTCAGGCCTTTGTCGCAGCGCCGGAAGACTTATCGGAAATACCCGCAGACGATAATAAAGATCTTCTCGAAAGCGACCTTCGCGAACTTCTCTTATCAGATCCTTGTTGGTCGCGGTAATTACTCTGACGTTGACCTTGATGGTTTTTTCGCCGCCAACTCTTTCAAATTCTCCCTGCTGTAATACCCGTAACAGCTTGATCTGCATTTGTGGGCTGATATCGCCTATTTCGTCAAGAAAAATGCTGCCGCCGTCGGCTGCTTCAAAACGACCGGTTCTTTGCCTGATAGCGCCGGTAAACGCGCCTTTTTCGTGCCCGAAAAGTTCCGATTCAAGAAGTGTTTCCGGTAGTGCTCCGCAGTTGACCTTGATAAATGGCTTGTCGCTGCGGTTGCTTAACTCCTGAACCGCAGTCGCTACCAGTTCTTTTCCAGTGCCGCTTTCGCCAAGCACCATCACTGTGGCATCGGTTTCGGCAGCCAGCGATATCAGTCTGTAAACTCTCTGCATTTCATGGCTTTTGCCGGTTATGCCGTGAAAGCTTTCTTCTGAAACCAGACGTGAAGCCATCGCTGCGATTTCGGCCCGCAGACTGAAGACTGGTCGGAAATCCGTTATTGTCTGAAGAATTCCCAGTGTTTCCGCATCTTCAGTCCGCAATACCCTGGCATTGACCATAACTGGAATATGTTCGCCACTTTTCGCAATCATGCGGCATTCGCAGTTTGTGACGCAGTTACTGTGTTTGCTGCTGCCGTGGCTTAAAAGTGCCGAAACTTTCTCAGAACCTGAACATTCAGGCGCTTTTAGCCAGTCGGTGTTGCGTCCTAGTGCCTCATGGGCTGTATAGCCGGTCATTTCCACCATGGCTTTGTTCCATACTCTGATTTTTCCGGTAGTGTCGACGACGATGACGCCTTCTGCCATAGTTTCGAGCAAGGTTGCCGCGCTGAGACTCCGCAAAAAATGCTGATTGTTCATTCAAGAGGCCTCGTCTGCAAATATTGCCATAGAATAGCATGTTGCGAAACGTTGCGCAACTTTGCGCCCGGTAATTACTTTTATCGAGGTGCAATACTACTCAATTGATTGCAGCCTGAAATCCATAGTCAGACTGGTATGACGTAGAAAAATTGTATATCAGAGCCGATGTTTCGAATTGATGGCATTACTGGCATGAAGATTGCAAAATGATAATTATTGCGTCAGCATAGATTAAGAACCTGGACCGGCTGATTTGCCGGG
>CAZPCO010000213.1:0-5322 GCA_964585025.1 uncultured bacterium
TAATCGCTTTCGCAGGATTCAGGGCGACGTTGACCGTCACCGTGTAGGCCTGAGTCGTTGAATCAGCTGCGGTGACCGTATAGGTAACCGGGCTGGTAAAGTTCTGTGCGACTCCTGAGTTCGGCGAGACGCTGGCGCCGGTGTGGGTGATCGTGGGAATAAGAGCTGTGAAGTCAGTGCCGTAGGGCACTGTGAGAGATACAGTTTTAAGCGTTTCGTTAACAACGCCGGTAGTGGCCGGACTGGCAAAATTAAAGGCGGTAATCGCCTTGGCGGTGTTCGCGGCGACGTTGACGGTTACCGTATAGGCCTGAGTAGTCGAATCAGCGGCGGTGACCGTATAAGTGACCGGGCTGGTGAAGTTCTGAGCGACGCCTGAGTTCGGCGAAACGCTCGCGCCGCTATGCGTAATCGTCGGTACCAGAGCCGTGACATCGGTGCCGAATGGCACAGTGAGAGATATGGTTTTAAGCGTTTCGTTGACTACGCCGGTAGTGGCCGGGCTGGCAAAATTAAAGGCGGTAATCGCTTTCGCGGTATTCGCAGCAACGGTGACTGTCACCGTGTAGTCCTGAGTAGTAGAATCGGCGGCGGTGACCGTGTAGGTGACGGGGTTGGTGAAGTTTTGCGCGACGCCGCTGTTTGGGGCGATGCTGGCGCCGGTGTGCGTGATCGTCGGCACCAGATTTGTAACGTCAGTGCCATAGGGAACGGTCAGAGATATGGTTTTTAGAGTTTCGTTGACCACACCCGTGGCAGCGGGAGAAGCGAAGTTGAACGCTGAAATGGTCTTGGTTTCAGGAGCCTGAACATTCCATTCGAGCGGGTAGGTGACTGTTTTATTTTGTGAATCTGTTACACAGAGTGTGAAACAGCATAAGCCGCTTTCTGTCGGGGTTCCTGATAGTTCCCCTGTTGATGAGTCGATAGTGAGCCATGCTGGAGCGTCCAGCAGTTCCCAGGTATAGTCGCCAGAGCCGCCGGAAGCTACAAAAGTATGAGTGAACGGCACTTCGCTGGTGATAGCTTCGGTCGGCGATAGATTGACAACCTGCTGAGTCGCAAAATTGGCGCTGGTGCCCGGAATACCAATCTGAACATTTCTGATGATACCTTCAACGAAGTATTCCTGCGCATCCGGAATGCCGCTATCTTCGCGATACTGCACCTGTGCGACCAGACCCATCCCTGGCTCAAAAAACCAGCTGGTATAGATGATCTCGCCGGTGTCGGTCAGACGGGCACTGATGTCGAGGCGTACAGGGTTAACCGATTTGCTGGGTAAAGCAAACATCGTGTTGCCCATGAACCTGCATTTCAGCTCAACCGAGCGGGTGTGCCCTGCATCATTGAACGTAATCGTCTGGATTGTCTGCGAACTGGCTTTTATAAGCATGCCGGTGGCCCGCCATGGCCGGCCTTCATTGAAATTGTTATCGATGCCATAAAAGAATAATCCCATGTTGTTGGCGCAAACCACCCGGCCAAGCTGGTTTGCATCGAGAATATCCCATAACTCGGCTGTCGAAGGGTGACTGGCTCTTGGGAAAAAGCCATCGGTGATGGAACTGGCTCCGCCTGCATTGCGGCCAAACTCAAGCTGTGTGGTTGGGACGCCGTATTTGGTCAGATCGAACGCCAGTGGTGCCTGATTCTGGCTCATTCGCATGGGAAAGGCATCGAATCCATCGCGGATTTCTGCTTTGCCGTCTATCTGCAGAATGCGATACTGGGCAGTTCTGGTTTCAAGATTGCTTTCAGAAGTGGCCGCCGTTCTTTTGACAAACCGCCAGGTGTTTCCCATTTCCAGCGGCAGCAAATCTACTGAAGTAAGCGTTCCGCCGGATGCTCCCGGCTCGAGGATTTTGGCCTGCAGGGAATCGATCAGCCAGATACCGCTATCCTTTACCAGCTGAAACTCGATAGAAACCTTAGAACCGTCTGGAAATTGTGTCCAGGATGGGACTTTAGCGATTGTGGACCCTAAGTAGACAATCTGGCTGGGGTCGATGAAGAAAGTGTAAGATGCATTATCAGAAGAATCGGTAATGCTTTTTCCGAAATCCCAGAATGTGAATGTTTCAACATTTTGATCCTGCCCCGTCATACTTTGCATGCGTTCGCTGAATAATTCATTCAGGGCGCGGCTGTTGCCCTGGGTTAGGGCACTCAGAAATGCTTCAACTCTGGTGGTGATATCTGCTTCATCTTCTCTGGTTACGCTGAGGCTGCCACCTCCGCCGCCGCCACCGCCACCGCCGATACAACCAAGAAAGGCTGCGCCTGAAACGAGAAAAAGTATGATAAAGAGGCCTCCAAGAACACTTCTGAGCGAACCTGAATGATTCTGGGGATTCATTTTTGGGCCTCTTTCTCAACCGTCGGGCTGTTCGTTTTTATTTTTTGCAGGCATGAAATGGAACTGGTAATTTTTTGCTTTGTACGATAGTGCCGTTGTCTGGCAAAAGTCAGGATTGAAGACTTTTTCAGACAAATCAGTACGTAAAGCAAAGCCTTACCGGCGAAACTCTTATTACTCTGTTACTTATTGTCCGGGGAATTCTCTCAAAAATTCCTCATATTATTTTTATTGTTGTAACTACAGGGTTTCATTCTGAATTTTAGGCTTGACGATTCTTTATGTCAACACTTTTATCCTCGAGTCATGAAATACGCTTCTGCATAGACTGATCTCCTGAAATCCGATTTATGACGAAAAAAATTTGCCTTTTCCCTGTAGTCCTTCGTCAATATTGAATAGATGTTTAAAAATGTCACTGCGAGGAGCGTAGCGAAGAAGCAATCTTTCTGCCATAAGGATTGCCGCGTCGGGCGTCGCCCTCCTCGCAATGACTAACTCTGTCACTGCGAGGAGCATAGCGACGAAGCAGTCTCATTCGTCATCATTACCCACCTCAATGACAGCAAATTATCACGCTCAGTTTTGACAGATGAGTAGTTTTTATTCCGGCTTGATATCTCTGGTGTTTATAGTATACTGGCCCATGAAACCAGAAAGAACGTTTCTGGCTGTCAGTCTTCTGGAAACGCTTGTAAAAA
This sequence comes from uncultured bacterium, assembly GCA_964585025.1. GTDB lineage: Bacteria > Muiribacteriota > Ozemobacteria > Ozemobacterales > Ozemobacteraceae > Rifleibacterium. The sequence continues at coordinate 3,061 of CAZPCO010000213.1, forward strand.
ACGATTGGCAATTCAATAACAGGAGAAATGATGTGAAGAAAGAAAATGTAAAGATCGCAATCTGGGGATTCGGCGCCATGGGCAGCGGTATGGCCGAAGTGCTTTTACGCAAGAAAGGTGTTGATATCGTCGGAGTTTGTGATATTCACCCGAACCGCGTCGGCAAAAGCATTTTTGAAGTGCTTGGTACTCCCAGGGGCAAACACCAGGACGTAATCATCCAGGGCGATATCAACAAGGTTATCAGCAAAAAATCGGCCGATCTCGTGCTGCTGTGCACCGACAGCTTTACAAAGAAGGCTTTTGACAAGATAAAACTCATTGTCGAACTTGGCATCAATGTCATTACGACCGCCGAAGAAATGGCTTATCCAAAAGCCGGCGAACCCAAACTTTCTGCTGAAATGGATCGCCTCGCGAAAGCCAATGGCGTCAGCATTCTGGGCACCGGTATCAACCCCGGTCTGATTATGGATATGCTCGTCGTTTTGATGACCGGTGCCTGCACCGATGTTGAATATGTGAAGGCTGAGCGCGTCAACAGCCTGTCACCGTTCGGCCCGGCCGTCATGGAAGAACAGGGCGTTGGCATCACCCTTGACGAATTCAAAAAACAGGCTAAATCCGGCCATCTCGCCGGCCATGTAGGTTTTAATGAATCGGTTAACATGATCTGTGACGCAATCGGCTGGAAACTCGACAAGCCAGTAGAACAGACCATGGACCCGATCGTTTCGAAGGTGCTGCGCAAGACCAAATACGCCGAAGTCAAGCCAGGCAACGTTGCCGGCTGCACCATGAAGGGTTATGGTTACGTTAACGGCAAAATGGCCGTCGAAATGATCCATCCGCAGCAGATCGAGCCTGAACTCGAAGGCACCGATACCGGTGACTATGTAGTAATCAAGGGCACCCCGAACGTAAACCTTTCCAACAAGCCCGAAATTCCCGGTGGCATCGGCACAATCGCGATGTGCATCAACATGATTCCCCAGGTCATCAACGCGAAACCTGGCCTGCACACTATGCTTGATCTGCCGATTCCGCGCGCCATCATGGGCGACATGCGCGAACAGATTCATGAATAATTATTGAACTCAGCATTCTCATGGGAGCAGTAACATCAGTTACTGCTCCCGTTTTGCTTTTATAAAAGTTTTGCGTTGATCGATACAGAAATATCAGAAGCAGCGAAACTAGGTGAGCGGACAAAACCCAATTTAAAAAGACTGTTTTTTGAGAATCTGCCGTCCGCAGGAACTAATTTGACCGGGAAATGCAGTCGCAGCAGTTGAAGTGTCGATGGTTGTTGGCAGACGGCAAAGCATGCTACCATCAAAGATATATTTTGCATCGCCGCAGGTAGTGCTGAACGACAGAAAAAAATTCCGATCGCAGACACGGGAGAGAAATGCGGATGGATAAAGTGAAGAATCTGGAAAAGCAGATTAAAAGGTTGGAACAGCGGGTCGAAGAACTGGAGCGTAACGAATCAGCAATCGAGGCAGCCGGCTTCGATGTCTGGGAAAACAACTGGATCAGCGGTGAAACTTACGGAACCAACCGCAGAACATTTACCAGTCTTGGCTATTCTGAAGAAGAACTGCCAAAAAATCTGGCAGAGGTGCTGAAATTCATACACCCTGAAGATGAAGAAAAATCGCTGCAGATCATCGAAGAATATTTTTCGGGCAAACGAAGTACTTATTATACTGAAGTCAGAGTTCGGGCCAAGGACGGAAGCTGGGTCTGGTTTGCCAATGCCGGAAAAGTGATCTCGCGCAATTCTTCAGGCCAGGTCGAGCGATTTGTCGGCATGAGCTACAATATCGATGCCCGTAAAAAGGCAGAAAATGAGCGCGAAGAAATAATCAACCGACTTCAGAGCGCGCTCGCAGAAATTAAAACTCTACGTGGTATCGTGCCGATCTGTGCCTCATGTAAAAAAATCAGAGACGACCAGGGTTTCTGGAATCAGGTCGAAGCCTATGTTGCGCAGCATACGGAAGCTTCATTTTCGCACAGTCTCTGCCCCGACTGTTTCAGAACGCTGTACCCTGAGATGGCCGACCGCGACGACCTGCCAGATATCTGATCCTGCATCTCAGGATAAAAGATCGTCGGTCTTGATTCAAGCGGCCTGAAGCAGAGGAAGGCATATCAGGCAAAAAAATGCCCGGCATTCTCAATGATGAGGTAACTGATAACCTTAAATCACATGACTCCGCGCCTTGGGGGTCTCTTTATTCAGACTGAGGGGGT
>CAZPCO010000213.1:5332-6204 GCA_964585025.1 uncultured bacterium
GCCTGCGGATAATCAGTTCCGGAAAGCCGGTGGCCGGGTCGAATTTTCTGGAAAATGCCCATTCGGGCATGAAAACCAGAAGTATTTCTGCTGTGGTAAGTATCAGGGATTCGTAGCCAACGTGCCCACCGATGACTTTGCCCGATACGTCAGAGACCGAAATGTGCAGGTGTGCCCCGTCGGCCGAAACGGTTCCAGAAAGCGTAAGAATCTCGAAGTCGTCGATAAACATTTCGGGAAGCTCTTTGCCGGACAGTCTTATGTTTGCCTGCCTGAGGCTGCCGATCCCGGCTATTATAAAACCCGCGCTGCAGTTTGCGGCATGCACGGTTTTTTCAAGCTCTCTGCGCAGATCATCGCCCGGAAAAAGTCTAATTGGCAGTGTTTGCATGTCTTTAAAAAGGCAATGCCTGCGAAAATCGCAGGCATTGCCGGGTTTGATTATTTAATCAGGGCTGCGAAAGCCGCGAGGTTCATTTTGGCAATGTAAGCGTCACAGACTTCGGGTTCACCGGTGACGGTGACGTAGAAATGGTGAATTTTCGTGGCGGCGGCCGGTTTGCGTTCAACGTAGACGGCCATTGTTTCTTCATAGGGTTTGTTAACATACGGGCCGAAGAAAAGAACGGTTTCTGATTGTACGTCGTCTTTTTTGTCGCGGCGAATGGCGAGACTGGCCCCTGCCGGGGTCGGAATCACCTTGTATGGGTGAAAATCGCAGCCGTTGGCGTTAATCGCTGCGGTGACCATCAGTGATTTTGCTTCGATGTCGCCAATGGTTTTCTGCAATTTGTTCATACTGCTGTTGCCCTGCACTGCGGCCTGCATTTTTGCCTGCAGTTCCATGATTTTTGCCTGATCACCGGCTTCGG